>JACRDE010000389.1 GCA_016212935.1 Desulfomonile tiedjei
AACTTGCCACTTCATTACTACTTCCCTGGGCTCGGTGTCGGATTCGAAAAAATCCAAGTGCAGCCCTATAGGATTTTGATCTCCGCAAAAAAAGCATTCCCCTGTTCTGTAGGGATTGGGGATGGGTTTCATATGCTGGCTCCGGTTGACGTTAGTCTGATGCGGATGGGCACAGCGGCAGAAGCAGCCTTGCCGTTAGTCCTGATTACTTGAAAGCGAACAGATTTAATTCCGGTTCGCTGTAAAGTGCGCTACCTCAGCGACGAGGCGCTATGCCACCTTCGGTGCGCACGGCACAGCCTGACATCGCTTCGGGGACGTTTCTCAAATGCCAATTCTGCTCATCACCCTCTGAAGGGGAAGAGGCATTAGATTGATTTTTCCCAGCCCTGACCAAAATCGGCCAGAGGACGAATCTCCTCAATACTGAACGTCAGTGCCGCATGGATCATTTTGGAAGCCTTTTCCCCGGCCGCTTCAGCTATGCCGGCTCGAATGGCATCCAGTTTTTCGCCGGAAGTCTGGCAGTCAGTCATCCTAATATAGATCCTGACGCCCTTCCACTCAGGAAGTGATTGTCCCGGTTCCATAATCATGAATACTGCGTTTGGATTTTGTTGGAGGTTTTCAAGAGATCGATTCTTACCTAACCCCATGAAAATAGTCTTCTCGTCGATCATGCGCGGTGAACCGAAGTAAGCCGCATTCACTTTGCCGTCTTTGTTCGCGGTCGACAGGACGCCCAGTCTCGGCTGCTTGTTGAAAAAATCCATCAGTTGTTTGGTCATGGCTCTCTCCAATGCTTCAATGAAATTGAGCCGGAATTTCGCCGGCAAGAGTTCTGATACGAATTCGCTTTCAAATCATTAAGATTGGGGGAACCTTCTTTGGCAGAGAAGGTTGCCCGATTCTTCCTCGTTTGAATGCGAACTGGCATGACGCATGATATACGATCGATTCGATTGCCGTCGCTGACCATAGTCATCTTAATTGCGTGCAATCCCGCGCACTATGTGTCCAAAATTAGGTCACCCTTTCGCGAACCCGGGAAATCTTCAATGTAAGAACGCACTAGATTCTGTCCGCTGAAGTGGCCCAAAGTGTAATAAGCGATCGACATCTCAGGCCCAAACAATTCTCTCCGAATACGGCGCCGGCTCCAACCCTGAGCGCGCAAGTCCAGCACTCGCGACCCGGTCTCCTCCAGATACTCGATCTTTTCCAGCAGGTCTTCTTTTGGGTTATTCCTTACCGTGCCGCTTCCAGGAAAAAGAATCGAGGAATCCAGCAACGATAGGGTCTTTAAGGATTCTATGATCTTCCAGATGTTGTAGTCTAGCCTGAGTGACTTGTCCTTGCCGCCCACGTAGGAGTCACCGCAGAAGAGCCATCCCGCACAGGGCTCGTACAAGCAAATGTGATCCGGGCTGTGCCCCGGAGTCCAGATGACTTTGAACCTGTAGCGATCGGTTTCCAGGCTTTCACCAACGACCGAGGCGGAAGAAGCGTTCGGATGGCCCCACATCACCAACTGATACGGACGAAGTTTGTTCCTACCGGGATCCGCCAGGATTGGCAAAGCTGCTGCATGAGCCAGCACTTCCGCGCCGTGTTTTGCGGAAAGGGCCGCATTTGCTGCCACGTGATCTTCGTGGCTGTGAGTGTTCACGATGCGTGTAATCGGCAAGTCCCCTACAGCATTCACGAACTCGCCCATTGTGTGAGAACACCCAGTGTCTACGAGCAAGCCATCAACCCAGTAAGCGGCTGTAAAATACAAACTTTTGCCGAAAAGAGTCCTTGCCATCCTGAATTTTACTACTTCTCCGATTTTTTCTACGTCAATCATGCTTTCAACTATGTTCTATAATGCTTAACCTTCCACGGGCGAGTTGCCCTCCCTTACCAGTATAGATTATATCCATTTATTGCGCTTGAAAAAAACAAGCATGATAGTCGTTATGCTCAGAGCGATGGCTATCACCATCGGGTAACCCCATTTCCAGGTCAGTTCCGGCATATCCTTGAAATTCATCCCGTACCAACCGGAGACAAAGGTCAGTGGAATAAAAATCGTTGCAATGATCGTCAACACTTTCATTATCTCGTTCAATCTGTTGCTGGCGCTGGACAAATATATATCCAGCATTCCTGAGACGATATCTCTGTAAGTCTCAATAGAGTCCACCACATGAACAGTGTGGTCGTACACGTCCCTGAGATAAGGCCGAGTCGATTCCTTCACGAAAGCCGAGTCTCCGGATGAAAGCCTGCTAATCACTTCTCTCATCGGCCAAACGGATCTTCTGAGGAAAATCATGTCTACTTTTAGGCGGTGAATCTGGGCTAGCAATTCTCTTTTAGGATCAGCGACAAGCTTCTCTTCCAAGAGTTCTATCCTCTCGGCCAAACTCTCCAGGACAATGAAATAATGGTCTACCGAGGCGTCGATAATAGAATAGGCGAGGAAATCAGCGCCAGATTTTCTCAAGAGGCCCGCCGCCGAACGGATTCGTTCCCTGATAGGATCGAATGGGTCTCCAGGTCTCTCCTGGAAAGTCAGCAGGAAGTTCGCTCCTAGAATCAGGCTTAACTGTTCGGGGATTATTTCCCCGGTATCTGCGTTATACTCCAGGGTTTTGAAAACAACAAAGGTATACTCGCGTGAAACATCAGCCTTTGGGCGCTGTGTAGTATTTACGATGTCTTCCAGCACAAGGGGGTGCACTTCAAATATTTGGCCGATAATTTCAACGAGTTTGGTGTCATGCACACCGTTGACGTTTATCCAGGTCACCGATGGGCTTTCCTTGAACTGCCTCAGTTCTTCCATATCTTTTATCTGGGATTCTCTGACAGAGTTCAGATCGTAATCCAACACCGAAACGGTTACTTTTTCTTCACGTTCCGTTCCTATGTGAACGAGAGTTCCCGGCGGAAGGCCAACTTTTTTCGACCTACGCCGATCTTTTGCGCTTCTCCTGGAAGGCTTCAAACCTTTGAGCCTGCCCGTCGGTTCAGGCATCGCAGTTATCTCCTTGAGTATTACTTCGTGCGGTGGCGCTCGCACTGGCACACCGCTGGGGCCGGAGTTCATGTTGCCACACAAAGGTTCCGAGAACAAATCAGTTGCGGGTTCGCTACTTTTTCTCCTTCCCGGCCGTATCGATTCCGGTAATCTTGCTGGGGACGGAGGTCGGACGTACTATCTCAATAGAGGCAACCGGATACGAGCAGTAATCGGCCGCATAAAAACCGCTGGGGCGATGATTGCCGCTGCCTCCGACCCCTCCGAACGGTAGTTTTCCGCTAGCGCCGGTAATCTGACGATTCCAGTTCACAATTCCCGCTCGAATTCGGCGCAGGAACAAAGTGTACAGCTCCCGGTTCTCGCTTAGCAGTCCAGCCGCCAGTCCGTATGAGGTGCTGTTGGCTTCTCTTATAGCGGCCTCGAAGTCTGGTACTCTTATCAGTTGAAGAAATGGCCCGAAGAATTCCTCATCCGGTCGATCCTCAATGTCAGTAACGTCCATGAGTCCGGGAGTAAGAAAACTTCCCGCCCAATTCATTTTAGTCATCTCAACGATGGTTTTTCCGCCTCGTGTCCGAAGATTCTCCTGAGCTTTGAGGAGATCGTCTGCGGCTTCGCCTGAAATGACCGGCCCCATAAAAGGCTCTGGGGAGTCAGTGAACGGACCTGTACGAATGCGCCCTATCATTGATACAAGAGATTCGATGAATCTGTCGGCTTCTTTGACTTGAGGCACAATCAGCCTGCGAGCGCAGGTGCACCTCTGGCCAGAGGTTATGTACGCAGATTGAACAGTGAGATATGCAGCCACATCAGGATCCGAGATTCCCCATACAACCAGAGGGTTGTTGCCTCCCATTTCCAGAGCGAGAATCTTTTCGGGCCTGCCGCCAAAAGACTTGTGGAGCATCCTTCCGGCTGCGGCACTTCCTGTGAAAAAAAGACCATCCAGACTAGAATGCTGAGCCACCAGGCTTCCAGTCTCGCGAGTGCCCTGTACCAGGTTGAGCACTCCGGAAGGTAGCCCGGCCTCCTGCCAATATTCGACCATTTTTTGAGCCACGAGCGGAGCTTGTTTGCTAGGTTTGAACACGATCGTGTTTCCCGCGATCAGCGCTGGAACTATGTGTCCGTTGGGCAAATGCCCGGGCAAATTGAATGGGCCGAAAACGGCCACCACGCCGTGAGGTTTGAAACGCGTAACTGCCTCGGCTCCACCGAAATCCATTCGCGAAGAGCAGCGCCGTTCATTGTAAGCCTCCACAGAGAGATCCACCTTTCCTGCGATGCCGTCAACCTCGGTGTTCGATTCCCAGAGTGGCTTTCCTACCTCACGGCTTATTGATTCGGCGAGTTCCTGCTTATGCGCTTCGACTATGGTTTTGAAGACCTCCACATAGCGAATGCGTTCTTCAGATGCAAGGTCCGACCAGGGCTCGAAAGCCGAAGACGCAGCATCGAAAGCCTGGTTAACCTCCGTGTTGAGGGCAGATCGTCCTTCCCAATTCGTCTCGCCCGTCGCTGGATCCGTGGAAACCAGCCGTTCGCCGCTTCCTTCAATCCAGCAATTCCGAATAAAGTGCGTCTTTTCAGCCATAATTGAGCTCCAATAAGCTTCGACCTGTTAATGAAAGGCTGCTTATAGAAATTTTCGTCAATGCACGCCGACCAATGGTTTCGTTTGAGAGGGCAAAGACCGCAAGGGAGAAATCATCACTTTGTCTCCGAGGCTCAAACTGAGTGTCTCAGCGACCTGTACACTGATACGAATTCCCTCAAGGGGGGTCTCGTCAACGGCGCCCATGCACGCCCGGAAATCTCCTTGGGAGCGGGCGATTATGAACGGTGGGGAATCCATTTGTCCTGTAGTGATCTGGTCGACCGTGGTCAAACGGCTTTCCTTAACGGTCCTAATGTGGCCCAGAGGGCATTCCACAATCGGCCCGGCCTCGAATATGTCCACCATACCGCTGTACGCAAAGCCCTCCTCTTCCAGCATCCTGAGCGCTGGCTTGGCCTGCTCGTGGGCTTTCCCGAGAACCTCACGCGCCTCTGGCGGCAATAGGGGCACGTAAATAGGGCAAGTAGGCATCAGGTCTGCTATGAACCTTTTGTTCGCGATGCTCAATAGATCCGCTTTTGAATAATCCATGTCGAAAAAGTGTCTGCCCAGGGCTTCCCAGAACGGTGACTGGCCGCGATCGTCAACCACCCCTCTTATTTCAGCTATGACTTTCGGCTCAAAACGCTTAGGGTCCAGTGCCATGAAAACAAACCTGAACAGTGACAGCAACCGGCCTACTCCGTGCTTGCGATACTCCGGAGCCAAGTAAATACCCCCGATTTCCGTGGGGCCACTGTGTTCCGCAACCAGGAGAAGCGACTGTATTTCCTTTCGAATACTTAAGATCTTCGATTCATGCACGCAAGTCTGTATTTTATAGGCGTAAAAAGGCTCGAACCCGCCTACTTTGGACAGTATGTTGCTGGTTCCTGCCACAATCCCCTTTTCCACATCTTCCAGGACAAAGATGTATAGTTCGCCTCTGGGTTTTTCCGCGGGCTTGGCGAAGCTGTGCACTGATTCCACTATCCTACTCTTGAGCACCTTCTCATCTTTGGGCAGAGAAGTCAGACCAAACCCAGCTAAATTGGCCAACTCGTAGAGCCGGTCCAAATCCTTTGTTTCAACCGGTCTGATCACAAGCATTTCATTTCTCCTCCGGGATGACAGGCCAGAATTGGGAAAAACAAGTCAGCTGCGGCATGCTGGAACGAACACCACGGATAAGTGTACTTGAAATTTCATTGCGACACCAAATCAAAAAAGCGACCACGACTTATGGCAGCGCTTGGTCAAAGCAGCAAGAATTCAGACAAGTCTGATGTAATAAGGAGATTACGTACCGAGAACTTGCGCGGAATTAGCTAGGGGATGAGGTTTTCAGTACATAATTCATTGACTTCGCATGTCCCCCACATGCTGACGGTTCAGAGCTTTTTGGGTGTTTTCGGAGAAAATCCGCATCTGTTGCCGAAAACCATGGGCTTCGGAAAAGATGGGCGGCGGTTAAGCCTCGAAGAGGCTTCCCCGCGTGAAGAAGATTTCATTCAAGTATCTAGAAGCCGTCCGCCTGGATGTAAATCCTGTTCGCGTCCGGATGTGGGTTGGCCTGACCATGGGGGGCCGCTCCCGGAGGGGGGAGTTTGGGCATAACTTTTGGAACCGGGCCGCGATCCAGACCCAATTGATTGGCAATTGCGTCGAAGGTGTATCTCAGAATCCCGAAAGCATGTGATGCCGCCGGATAGGATAGACCCAGAATCAGAATTACGATCAAAATTTTTGTTTTCATTGCTCAGATCCAAATGGCATGATGCTCCATGGATACAATTTTTTTCGACCCCTGTCAACAGAAATGTAGGATTGGAAAGGATTAGCAGTTGGATTCAACTGTTGGTAATCTCAAATCAATTAGCTAGCCACTAGGTGGCGTCTCCTGGGGGCTCTTTCAAAACTGGAAAAAAGCGATTTGACTGCGACATAATGCCCAATCAAAGATGCAAACGGAGTAGCGATGGATTTCTTCTTGTATGTACTGAAAAAAGTCGTAAGCCAGTTCTTCTATCCCCTGCAGCTTGCTGGAATACTCTGGCTAGCCGGCGTAATCATATGGATTCTGAGGCCTCGCAGCAGGAAGGGGATTGCTCTGGTGCTGGTCTCCGGAATCTGGCTGCTTGTCATGTCTCTTCCCTTGACTTCTTTCTCCTTGTTGAAGCCTTTGGAGAGAATGGCAGGACCGTACGCAGACCCAGAGGATCTATCACGCAAGGGCGTTCAGTACATTGTCGTGCTCGGAGGGGACATCAGGGCAGGGGACCTTACGCCAGCGGATCGCGTGGCCAACACATCACTGGTGCGAGTGATGGAGGGCATCCGTCTTTGGAAGGGAGTCCAGGGCAGCCGACTGGTGGTCTCAGGGGGAAGCGAGCACTCGGATATAATGACAACGGGTGAGGCAATGTCCATACTAGCGCTTAATTTGGGCATTCCAAAGGAAGCAATAGTGGTGGAAGACCTTTCTCTGGACACGGAACAAGAGGCTAAGCTCTTGAAACCTATGCTAGACAAGTCCAAGTTCGCTCTTGTGACGAGTGCGTCCCACATGAATCGTGCCTTGATGCATTTCCGACGTGCAGGGCTTGATCCTATTCCAGCGCCATCGGATTTTCGCCTGAAGAAGTTCAAATACAGTGTGACGTTGATATTTCCCGGATTGGAGAACCTGGGAATGTCGCAGCAGGGAATACACGAATACGTCGGGACCCTGTTCCTGATCCTCAAGCAACGAGGCTATCGCGGAATGCAGCCCCTTTCAGGCTAGTTCAAGCTGGACGCTGTTCGAGGCGAACCCACGGCTGATCCGGAATAGTCTTCCGGGTGATATTCTGGAACCAGTTCCTTAAGCATTTGCCGGGCTTCTTGTTCGCTCACACCCGCATAGATTCGTTTCAGAGCGATTTCGATTCTGGCAATTGTCTCGCGTGACTGCCCCCCATCTTGATTGAATACTTTTATGTTGGTGTGGGTGGTTTCCAGGCTACTTTCATATGGAGCTATGAGTTCCTCAGTAAGCTTTTCTCCAGGCCTTAACCCTACGTACTCGATGGAGATCTCGCCTGGAGATTTGCCGACGAGCTGAAGCAGATGCTGAATAAGATCGATTATCTTGATAGGTTCCCCCATCTCCAGAACCATGATCTGACCCGAATCACCCAGTGCAGTGGCCTGCAAGACCAAGGTGACTGCTTCCGGAATAGTCATGAAATATCTTCGCATTTCCGGATGAGTAACGGTAATCGGACCGCCGCGAGCTATCTGATCCAGAAATATCGGCACGACGCTCCCTTCCGAGGCAAGAACATTTCCGAACCTAACAGAAAGAAACCTTGTTCGGCTTAGCGATCCGAGAGCCTGGCAGTAAATTTCGCAAACCCTCTTAGACGCGCCCATCACACTTGTGGGATTCACCGCCTTGTCCGTGGAAATCAGCAAGAAACTCGATACTTGGAACTTGTCACATGCCCGAGCTAAAACCCGGACGCCCCCCACATTGTTCTTGAAACATTCAGCAGCGTTGAGCTCCTGCATCGGCACATGCTTGTGAGCAGCGGCATGAAATACCAGTTCAGGCCGATATCTTTGCAAGATTTCTTCGACCCGGAGCTGATCTCTGACATCACACAAAACAGGAATAACGGGAATATGCGGAACCATCTCAGTCAGCTGTCTGTTTACATGAAACAGATTGTTTTCCGTGCGCTCCATGAGAATCAACAGCTTCGGGTCCCGTTTAAGGATTTGACGGCAGAGCTCCGAGCCGATGCTCCCGCCGGCACCTGTTACCATGGCTGTCTTACCGGAAATAAGGTTTCGAAGTTGTTCCGTATCAATGTTTATCTCTTCACGGCCAAGGAGGTCGGAGATATTAATGTCTCTCAATTGAGTCAGTTTTGAAGACCCATGTATGATCTCGTTGAGTCCAGGCAGAGTCTTTACGGTAATGTTCAGATTTCTGAGGAGGCTGTGTATCCGTTTCATCTGGGCGTTGTTAGCGGAAGGGATTGCCACAATGGCCATATCGATCTGATTGTCTTGTACGTAGAACGGGACCTGCTCGACACCTCCGATTACCTTTATTCCATGAATCGTCAGACCTTGCTTCTTTGGATCGTCATCGAACAGCGCACGGATCCTGAACCGCATCCCGGTATCCCGAGCGTTCTCACGTATGATCATTTCCCCTGCATCTCCGGCCCCGACGACTATCGCCTGAGCGATGCTTCCGGCTTCCTGGCGCAAGAGGAGGCGCAGCTTCTCCCGAAGCACACGCAGACCGACCCTCGCCCCTCCGATCAAGACCATGCTCATCAAGAAGTCTATGAGCACGACACCTCGCGGCACCCACATATCTTCGTCCCAGTAACCGACCGAGAAAAGGGACGCGCTGCATACGAAACAATGCAGAAAAAGAGTCGGAACATCGCTAATTCCAACATAGCGCCAGTTGGTGTCATGGCCTCTCAGGACGTAGAACACCAAGACCTTGAAAAAAGATACGTAAGGAAGCAGAAAAAAACGTTGTTGCGCAAATGCCCTA
>JACRDE010000382.1 GCA_016212935.1 Desulfomonile tiedjei
AAATCGGGGAGGCACTTCTTGTAAGAAGTTCCTCCCCGAACCCCACCTCAAGAACTTTTAGCACTCGCCGGAACCCCCATTTCCTGAAAGGAAATTTGGGGTTCCGGCAAATGATAGAAGTTTCTGGAAGGGGGTTTGGGGGGGAACTCTTTACCAAAGAGGGTCCCCCCAATCTTGCTTCTTTGAAAGCGCATCGGTATGAAACCCCTTGACTTGTCACACCTGATCCAAGATCCTGCGTTCGTACAAATGAATTGACCACAGGGAGTGTCCCGAAAAATGCTGCATGATTGGAAACAACTATACGCATCGAAACTTATATCGGCAGAAGAAGCGGCAGCAAAGGTGAAAAACGGCGACAGAATTTACCTCGGAAGCATGTGCGCCGAGCCGACCGCCATAATCAGGTCTCTTGGCGCTTCCTACCTGGAAGACGTTGAGATGATCCAGTTCATAAGCGGCTCGTCCGCGTCGGAACTGGCTTTAAAGGGGCACAGACGATTTCGCATGAAGACCTTCTTCGTGGGCGGCCGCAGCGGAGAGATGGACCGCCTCTCTGAAGCTGACTACGTGCCTCTGTTTCATTCTCAGGTCCCGGCTTTTTTCAGGAACAGGCGAATCCCCATCGACGTGGCCATAGTGCAGGTATCCCCCCCTGACCGTTTCGGCAGGTTCAGTCTGGGCATTTCCGTTGACATCACAATGGCAGCCGTGGAATCGGCCCGTATGGTAATTGCTCAGGTGAATCCGCACATGCCGCGGACCCACGGCGATACCTTCGTCCCAGTGGACAGAATAAACTATCTGGTGGACGGTCCGGAACCTCTGTGCGAACCCCCGGAAGAAGTCCTCGGAGACCGCGAGAAAACCATAAGCAAGTACATAGCCGAATTGATTGATGACGGCTGCGTGATGCAATTCGGGTTCGCGGGCATCTCCAGGGGCCTTATGGACTTCCTGACGAATCACAAGAACCTGGGACTTCATACGGAAATCTTCACGGATGCGCTTGTGGATCTGATCGAGCGCGGGGTGATCAACAACAGCTCGAAAAAGATGTACAGAGGCAAATCACTCGCAACCTGCTGCATGGGCACTAGCCGGCTCTACGACTATGTGAACGATAATTCACTGGTCGAGTTTTACCCGTCGGACATACTGCTGAGCCCTTCGTTTATAGCGTCCCACGATAACATGGTGGCAGTGAACCTCGCACTGCAAGTGGATCTACGCGGGCAAGTCCGCCAGGGAAGCCCCACATGGACCGCTTTTGAAGGGTCCGGAGGGGACAACGATTTCATGAGGGGCACAAGCCTTGCAAAAGGAGGCAGATCGGTAATCTGCCTCAGATCTACTTCGTTCAAAAGTGGCAGATCCACAATAGTGCCCACATTCGGCCCGAAAGCTTCGGTCATAATGAACCGCGGCGAAGTGAATTACATAGTGACCGAATACGGTATCGCATACCTTGGCGGCAAATCCATCCGGGAGAGAGCTATGGCGCTCGTTGAGATAGCTCACCCCGACCACAGAGAAGGGCTCATGAAGGACGCCCGTGAAATGGGCTACGTGTATCCGGACCAGTTCTATTATATGACAGCGTCGCCGAATTTGCGGCAACGAGTGCGCACCGATCGGGTGTTCAAAGGTGATCTCAAGGCCCACATCAGGGTCATCAAGCCCACTGATGAATCCATGATACGAGATCTGTTCTACACCTTGTCTCAGAGTTCCGTTTATTTCAGGTACTTCAGCCCTCGCAGGAGCATGCCGCACGCAAATGTTCAGCAGTATGTGAGCCTTACCGAGGAACAGGGCCTTTCACTGGTGGTTACCATCGGTCCCAGAGAAAACCGCCAGATCGTTGCAGAATCCAGATACGTTTTCGAGCCGCATTCCGAATGCCCGGACGTTGCCTTCATGGTGGACGAAAACTACCAGGGCCGTGGCATAGCGTCCTTCTTGTTGAATTACATGATTGAGATCGCGAAGGAACGTGCGGTCAAGGGGTTCAGCGCGGACGTGCTCTTCTCAAACCGACCAATGCTCAAGGTTTTTGAAAGACTTCCTTACGTTCTTCACAAGACCGTTTCCGAAGGTATTGTAAACATCAACTTTAGATTCAATGAACTGAAAGAGGAAACAGGCGCAGAACAATAATCAACAGGTCAGGTTGATTGTCGCGGGGGGCCGGCTTATCGGGACTTCTGGTGCCAGGGGGCAGAATGTTCGTAAGTTCCAGATTCTGTGCTTTGATACCAGTTCGCATTCAAACAAGGAAGATTGGGGGGACCCTCTTTGGTAAAGAGTTTCCCCCAAACCCCCTTCCAGAAACTTCTATCATTTGCCGGAATCCCAGATTTCCTTCCAGGAAATGGGGATTCCGGCGAGTGCTAAAAGTTCTTGAGGTGGGGTTCGGGGAGGAACTTCTTACAGGACGCTGCCTGCGGCCGCAACCAAACTTCGTCAAATTTCTCTCATAGAAGCAGTAAGTTACATCGATCGCAATCCAACTTCTTCTCGAGAAAACAAGAATTTGAACGTTATTAATAAGAAGTGCCTCCCCGATTTTATAAATTTGAAAGCGAATTCGTATAAGAGGATTTTCTAGGCGTCGGTAGTAAGCTTCGGACCGCATTTGGACTTCAGCCACAAGCTTGCTTTTTCACCCTTGAAGTAAAACAATCCTATGCAGACAGCCGACACTATGCTCAGGATGATCAGGAGGCGCCAGTCTTTATCATAAATAGCGGCTCCGCTCCAGCTAAGCATCGCTGTGCCCGGAATTCTGCCGAGACCGCACACTACCGCAAAAGTGATGAATCCCATGGGGCTCAGGCCGAGAAGATAGCAAAGAATATCCTTGGGAAATCCGGGAATTATGAAAAATATGAGACTACCTATGATGCCTCTGCGCTCGGTGAGGAAATGGAATTTGTCCAGGGTTTCCCCGCATACGACCAGCTTTACCAGCGGAAGCCCGACGATTCTTGCGGCACAGAAAGCGACCACTGAGCCTACAGTTAACCCCACGCTGGAGTAAAGCACCGATGACCAGGTTCCGAACACAAAGCCGCCCACTATTCCGGTGAGTTCTCCGGGGATGGGCGCCATCACCACTTGAAGAGACTGTAACACTATGAACGCCAGCGGGGCCCAAACACCCCAGCTTTCGAGATAAAGTCTCAAATGATCGCGACTCTGAAAAATATCGAGCAGTGTTTTATAGAATTGCTGCATATGACCGGTGAATGTCAGGATAACGCCAGCCACAACAACACTTGCCAGGATGGTGGAGCCTAAGATAAGATGTATTCTTTCGCGCTTACAGGTCGGCCACATCAAAAACTCTCCTGCCAGCCAGGGTCATTTTCTTGGATTGCATCGGATTTTTCATCGGACGCGGAATTCGGGAAAAAGTGAACAGACCTTGTACTTCCATTGCAGCCCGCTTCACAGGTCAGCGACCAGGGCGGCAGGACGTCCACAGCGGTACGCACTGTCATATGTGGATGCACTCGCCTGTTAGCATCCGAACAGCTTGAGTATACACGGATAGGGGACAAATCGCCAGTACCTATGGAGCGGGAGTGTAACGGTTCCCGTAATCACCGGATTCCACCGTTTTCCGTGTCCGCGCAAAGGCTGATCGTCCATTTTGTGTCGGATGGGCGAATACGGGAGCATCTCGTATCAGCAGCTCTTTCGGCTTTTGCGGGGGCTTGGCGAGCACGTCGTCGGGATCCGTCCCGTCGAACGAATCGGCTTGACTTCCGTCTTCAAGGATCCAGGTCTTCACCTTAAACATGAAAACAAACGCGGGAAGCGGGAGAAAAAATGTCAAGGCGAAGAAATAGGCATATCCGACCATCTCTGTGACCCATCCGCCCAGAGCACCGGCCACTATGCCAGCGCTCCGAAAAAGCGCCGAAAGCAACGCATATTGGCTGGCTGAGTATTCCCTATTGCATATACTCATAAGGAATGCCAGGAAGGCTGCAGTGCCTAAGCCGCTGCAAAACGACTCCGAAGCCGAAGCCACATACACCCCGAGATGGCCCGTCAGAGGTTGAGCAGCCACCAGAGCGTATGTAAGATGGCTCACACACTGGCATAGCCCAAAAAACCAAAGCCCGTGAAAAATCCCGAACCTGGCCATGAACAAGCCCCCGGCGAGTCCTCCGGAAATTGCCGCCACCACTCCCAGGGTCCCGGTGATCAGGCCGATTTCCGCGGTCGACAGACCGCGCTCCAGCCAGAACGGGCGCACAATAGGGCCCATGGCCATGTCGCCCAGCTTGTAAAACAAGATGAATAGCATCACCTGGACTACGTTTCGCCGGGCAAACAAATCTTTGAACGGCGCCCCCAGGGACGCAACGGTAAATGCTGAACGCGGGACCTCAACAGCGGGCAAGCCCAATGACACAAGGGCGCATCCCGCCAGCACTACTGATGCAGCAATGAATGCTATGTCCCATCCCAGCCATCCCCCAAGGGCCACAAAAACACCGCCTGAGACGATCATTGCCACACGATAGGCCGCTTGCCTGAAACCGTTTGCAACCCCCATCTCAGATGTCTTCAACATTTCGATTGAATACGAGTCTATAGCAATGTCCTGGGTCGCAGACATGATAGCTAGGGACGCCACACACACCCACAGCAACACATCGGGGCTGGCCGGGTTGAATGCAAGAATGACCAACATTAGTGCAGAGAGCAGAAACTGCGTCGAGATGATCCATTTACGTCGGCTGCCGAGAAAATCCACGGCAGGGGCCCAGATGAATTTCAAAGCGTACGGTAGACTTAGAAGGCTTATCAACCCCAGGGACGCCAGAGACATTCCGTGAATACGCAGATAAATAGGGAGAGTATCTCCAATGATTCCAAATGGAAAACCTTCTGCAAAATAAAGGAACGAAATAAAAATGAGTTTCTTGTTGAGCTTCACATCTTCTCCGGTGTGCGGCCATTCAAACATGCGGCGACACCATGCCTGGTGAATAATATAACAAATTTGAAAAAATGGAAGCCATATTGAATGTGTTGGTTTATTATTATAGCACTACCCCTCAGCTATCGCTCGTTTTCATGATGCTAAATGTTCGGGGGGAACACTTCTTGTACCACTTTGCTTTCAAATATGTAAAATCGGGGAGGAACTTCTTGTAAAAAGTTCCTTTCCGAACCCCGCCTCAAGAACTTTTAGCACTCGCCGGAATCCCCATTTCCTGAAAGGAAATTAGGGGTTCCGGCAAATGATAGAAGTTTCTGGAAGGGGTTTTGGGGGAAACTCTTTACTAAAAAGGGTCCCCCCAATCTTACTTCTTTGAATGCGCATTAGTATTACAAGAAAGGTTTCCTCGGTTTTACTTCTTTGATTGGGGGTTGGTACCAGACCGATTCCCCTCGATTCAACAGTGTTGCCTTGAATACGGCTAGACATTTGCGAATTCTAGCATCAATCAGGTCGAAACACCATCCCTTCCGAGAAAGTCGGTGTTGGCTCTCAGGCAGGCTTTCATGCTCGTTCTGTTAATAAAATCGCATCTCGATGTTCCGGCCTTGACCTGGAGCTCAACGAGGTGTAAACAGTGAAAGTTTAGCGGTAAATGATTGGGGACAGGCCGAAACGAACGCCGCCACTTAATTGACCGTGGTTCATCCGTATTTCTAGATTGGAGGCCAGACATGATTCCTGTGTGCGAGCCCGTGCTGAACGGCAGGGAGATGAAGTACGTAACGGAGTGCCTGGAGACGAATTGGATCTCATCGGCCGGAAAATACATTTCGCTTTTCGAGGAAAAATTCAGCAAATACTGCGGAATGCCGTTTGGAGTGGCTTGCACCAATTGCACCACAGCGCTGCACATGTCCATGGTCGCATTGGGAATAGGACCGGGCGACGAGGTAATTATTCCGGATTTTACGCTCATAGTATCCGCCAACACTGTGATCCAGACCGGAGCGAGACCTGTGCTGGTGGACGTGGATCCAAAAACCTGGTGCATTGATGCCAAGCTCATCGAGGCGAAGATTTCGCCCCGCACCAAAGCCATTATGGTGGTTCACATGTACGGGCACCCGTGCGATATGGAAACCATCATGGAGATCGCCCGAAGACACAATCTGTTCGTGATCGAAGACTGCGCTCAAGCCCATGGAGCAGAAGTCAACGGCCGCAAGGCGGGCAGCTTCGGTGACGTTTCCTGTTTCAGTTTTTATGGGAACAAGATACTCACCACAGGTGAAGGCGGCATGGTTTTGTGCCGGGACGAAAAATTGGCCGAACGACTCCAACTGCTCCGCAACCAGGGATTTCAAGAACCTCGTTTTGTGCATGAGGTCGTGGCGTACAACTACCGCATGACCAATGTCCAGGCAGCCATCGGGGTGGCACAGACAGAGATGGTGGAGGAAAAGATCGCCGTCAAGAGATGGATCGGACAGACGTACAACGAACTCCTTGCGAAAACTCCGGACTTGACACTGCCCTATGAAGAGCCTTGGGCAAAGAACGTCTATTGGATGTACGGAGTGCTGGTGAACGAAGGGTTCGGCCTGACCAAAGACGAGCTCATGATAAAACTCAAACAAAAGGGCGTGGATACCAGGTCTTTTTTCTGCCCCATGAGCCAACAGCCTGTTTTTATCAATGGAAACGACCCCTCGTATCCTGATGTTTCAGTTAGCAGCCCTGTGTCTCAAGACCTGTGGAATCGCGGGCTGTATCTGCCGTCGGGATTGGGCCTGACCAAGGCCCACATGCAAGAGGTTGCGGTAAAGCTCCTGGAATGTCATGTCTAATACCGATGCACAGTCAGGAAAGTTGCAGCGCCGACCGCCGGTTCGTGACGATCTGTCAAGCGAAGTCAGGCAGAGCCTTTTGCACGAGAGGAGATACGTCAGAAACGGAACCCTCTGCGATTGTCAAGTGTAGTTGCCTGAATGCGCATTGTACTATGACCGGCGGGATTATTATCAGGATTGAATAGTCGGCTTTCATTTGCCAGACTACGGTCGGATGATTATTTCTTGGCCTTCACCTGGAAAACAGGGCCAGCCATGGAAAAAGCGGAAAGGGGCCTGAGCTTCCTTTCCGGAGCTGGAAATAACGATCGAATATCTTCCCCGGAGGTGCTTGGTTGAATCTGGATCCGCAGGTTTCAATTGTGCTTGCCACTTACAACGAGCGAGAAAACATTCTCGACACGATCAACAGCATTTTTGAACACGTTAAGGACGCTGAGGTGATCGTCGTGGACGACGATTCCGCTGACGGAACCTGGCACATAGTGGAGAATTTTAACGACCCTCGTGTTGTTCTGGTTCGGCGGGTGGCTACTCGCGGGCTGGCCTCTGCTTTCAACCGCGGGATCATTGAATCGCGGGGCAGAATTGTCGGCTGGATGGACGCCGACATGTGCATGCCCCCTTCTCTGCTGCCTTCAATGATAAAAAAACTGGACGAGCACGACATAGTGATCGGCTCACGTTATGCCCCCGGCGGAATGGACGATCGAGCTATGTTACGGGTGATTTCCAGCCGATTGATCAACGGATTGGCAGGCCTCGTGCTGGGATTCGGCATCAAGGACTATGACAGCGGGTTTGTGGTGCTGCGTCGCACCGTGTTTGACAAGGTTTCCATCATACCCACCGGGTACGGCGCTTATTTCATGGAGTTCCTCTATACCTGTCGCACGAAGGGGCTTACAGTCTACGAGATGCCGTACATTTTCAAGGATAGGGCCAAGGGAGTCTCGAAATCCGCTCCGAGTATCCTGAAATTCCTAAAGACAGGCATGCAGTACGTGTTACGCATTTTCACAGCCAGACTTCGTAGGATAGACTGATGTCTCACGATACCATCAAACCGTCCTTTGAGCGAAACGACGACCGCGGTTTCTTTCAGGAAATCCTGAATGAGGGCCATTGGGAAAACATGATTCGCGGTCGAATGAACCTTGGCGCATTGATTGGGAATCACTACCATAAAAACACACTGATTTTCTTCTATCTGACCAGCGGGTCAGCACACATCAAGACTGTGAATGTGGAAAACGGCCTGCGTGATGATTTTTCGTTGAGCGCCAATCAGGGCGTTCTGTTAAGGGTAAATGAGTCCCACGCCATCCGATTCTTGGAAGAATCGGAGTTCATCATGCTCAAGTCATTGCGCTACGATGCCGCTGACCCCGATACCTACAGCTTCCCCGTCGAGGATTGACCCTTGGAAGCCCACGAATATCAAACTCTTTTCGAAATGGAAAGTTCCTTCTGGTGGTTCAGAGCCCTGCATCTGACACTGCTTGACGCTATGCGGCAACTGGGCGTCGATTCGCGTGCAATGGTGCTTGACGCGGGATGTGGCACCGGCCAAAACCTGTCCAATGTCCACGAAGGCTTATCACCAAACATTTACGGTTTTGACGTGTCTCAAGACGCTTCTCATTTTTGGAAAAAAAGAAGCTTGGATCGAGTATGTTTGGCTTCAGTAAACGAAATACCCTTTCAATCCGACACCTTTGACGTGGTGATGTCAGTAGACGTGCTGGAATGCGGCGCGGTCTTCCCGGAAAAGGCTTATTCCGAGATGTTGCGTGTATTAAAGCCGGGCGGTCACGTAATCATGATAGTCCCGGCTTATGACTGGCTGATGACCCCTGAGCATCACAAGGCAGTGGGCGCTGTACGCCGCTATTCCCGGTCGAGTTTACAGGCGTTGCTCACGCAACCACAGGCGAAGATTGTACGAATGACCCACTTTTTCGGTTTGCTGCTACCCCTTGTGGCTGTTTATCGCTTGGCTCTTCGATATTTCGGAAACAAGCACAACGAAATTCCGAGGTCCGAATTGAAACCGGTGCATCCTTTGGTGAACAGTCTGTTATTCAACGTAGTGAATTTAGAGCGCCTGTACGTTCGCAAGCATAGGATGCCATTCGGGAGTTCTATAATGGCCGTTGTACGAAAGGCCGGTGAGTGATGGCTGTAAAAGCCTGGCAATTGGGTTCTCCTGAAACGGGAATTTACAAGTTTTACGACTGGCTGAGAAATCGACTTAACTTCAAGCTCGCAGATTATCTGGTAACCAATGGTATAAACAGCGGAGAATGTCGCGTCTTGGAGGCAGGTTCAGGGCCGGCATTTGCTTCCTCGATTCTGGCAAGCCACCCGAAAGTTGGCCTCGGCATTGCCGTAGATATCGACCTGGAGGCTCTGCAGGAGGCGAGACGCCGAGACCGGTCTCTTTCCCTGGTAGTTGCGGACCTCAACCAACTGCCTTTCCGTAACGAAAGCATCGATCTGTGTTGGAACAGCAGCACCATCGAGCATCTGCCGGACCCGCAATCCGCTCTGAAC
>JACRDE010000383.1 GCA_016212935.1 Desulfomonile tiedjei
CCGTGCCTCAGTGAGCTTCAAGAGGCTGAATTCCACTGTCAGGACTGGGGACACCCTTTTCCTCAACGATGGACTGATTCAGCTGGAGGTCAACAGGGTTGAGGGCAACGATGTTCATTGCCGCGTAATAGTGGGCGGTGAATTAAGGTCCCGAAAGGGCCTCAACCTCCCGGGCATTGATCTTGGCATGAGCGCTTTCACGGATCGGGATTACGAGTGTCTGAAATTCGCGCTGGAAAACGGCGTGGACGCGATCAGCCAATCCTTCGTTGAAAGCGCGGAGGATGTTGTCAGAGTTCGGGAGGCATGCGCAAGGTTGGGACGAATCCCGTTCATTATTGCCAAGATTGAACGTTCCAGGGCCCTTGAGCACATAGACGCTATAATTCAGGCCTCGGACGGTATCATGATCGCTCGGGGAGACCTGGGAGTGGAAATACCCATCGAGGAAATCGCCCTTGTCCAGAAGCGCCTGATGCGCAAGGCCAATCTTGTCGGCAAACCTGTTATCACAGCGACTCAGATGCTGGAATCCATGACTGTGAACCGGAGGCCATCGCGGGCTGAGGCTACAGACGTGGCAAACGCGATTCTCGACGGCACGGACTGCGTGATGCTCTCCGGCGAGTCCGCAATGGGGAAATATCCAGTAGAATCAGTGCTCATGCTGGTGAAGATCGCCGCGGCAATCGAGTCCCAGCGTCCCTCTCACACTGTCCGCGAGGAACTCGCAAGCAGAGACAGGCATGGAGGCGTCAGCCCGAAGGACCTCCTCGCGTTCAGTGTGGCTACTGCCGTAGAAACCGTATCTCCTGCCGCAATAATAATCCCCACGCGAAGTGGGGCCTCTGCAAGAAACGCTACCAGATTCAGGTTTCCTTTGTGGATCACTGCTGTAAGCACGCAAGCGACCACGTGCCAACAATTACAGTTTTCTTACGGTGTGTTCCCGCTGCACGAGCCGGATCACCCCGAAGACTGGAATTCTTTCGCCAGAAGCTGGCTGGACGTGAATGGGATCGAAGGGACCCTGGTGGTCTTAACGGAAGGCCCGTCCTCCAAGCATCCAGAAGCGAATCACCGAATGGAGATCATCGACCTCAGTCGGCTTTGATCGCATGCGTGTGAGGGTTGACACGAAATCGACCTGTCGGATAGCATGAGTTAACAATCAGAGCCAGGAGTGGTCATGAAGCCAGCTCAACGAAAAGCGGCTGTTCTTTCGGCATGTCTCATGCTTCTCGGGTTGTGCGTAATGGAAGTGTGGGCCCGGGAAGAAGCAGCGCCCGAAGACCCTTTTACCTTGTTGTCCATCGGGGAAGTCTCGACAACAGGCATGAAAATTGACGTCAAACCAGAGAATTCCCCTGGACAGGCTATTCGTGAAGGTGACCGGCTGCGGATAGACTTCACCCCTGACCGAAAGGGATACCTGACAGTCTTGAATGTTTCTTCGGACGGTCGGGTAAGCATCCTTTTTCCCAACAGGAGGGAAAGGAACAGCCTTGTAACGCCTGACAAAACCTACACGCTGGTGGGTGGCAGCAGCCAAACACAGGCAATCGTCGAAGGGGCCTCCGAGAAAGGTGGAACCGTATTCTATCTCAGCCCGAAACCGCTACCACTCCGATCTATCGCGTCAGGCAGACTGCTGGACAGCATTCCATGGAAACGAATCAGGAATCTCGCACAAGAACTGCGGAGTTTGGCCAAACTCCAGGGATTCTCGAGGATGATGCTGCCCTTGCAAGCCGGCCTCGGCAAAACATACGACATCAAATTCGTCAGTGAAGTTGAACCGGCCAGCCCGAGAACGTCACGACCGAAGCTCATGGGACCCAAGGTAAGCGAGCCTCCCGAGTCGTTGACCGGCGCCGCGGGAATCAAGCAGAAACCCTCGCCCTAATTAAGGGACCGGTCAACCTGACAATTCCCTGGACTTTGGACTTGGATTATGTTATGTTACCGATTACCAATAACATTATAGAGGGTTTATAGTGAATCGACCTGTTGTTCTTGTTGCAATGGCGGTAACGGCCATTACCGTTCTGGGCATATCAACCATTACATTGACTTTACTAGCGTCGCAAGTTTTGCTTCAGTGATGTTTTGTTTACCCGCAAGCGTGCATTGCACGGATCTTGTTCATGTTAGTTCGCATTGGAATGCAACTTATACGATCAAGTTTCTTTGCAGGTGTTTGATACGCCCTCCGGAAAGAGGCAACCAAGCCCTTCACCAGAATCCACGGTTTGCGATGTCATTTCCTTGACTGCGCGTGGGCATGATACCACTTCTTCTTCAAGTAATTGATTTTTGAACAGCGCATCGCATGAAATTAGCGGACCAGCTCCGAAAAGCTTCGAGAAAATGCGTTTGCATAGCTTCGTGAAGAAGGATAGCGTATTCATCACGAAGCCTCTCCTTGACTGTCCAAGGATCTTCACAAAATCATACCAGTACACCGTCAAGCAAAGAGTCCCTGACACCTTTCGACGCACGTTCGGCCACGCAGGCGACGCAGGCGACGCCTCTCTCCGCGCCGCGCAATTAGTCCGGCTGAAAATGGCAAGATTTCTGTCAGAACTCTTTACAGACTGTAAAGTGGCGTCAGTCACAATCCCCCACTTTTACGAGCGGATCTCTTGGATCGCACTGAAACCTCTTGAAGACTGGCGTTGTCGGGCTACTTATACCGATTCGCAAAAGCGTGCAGAGGGCCGCTGGTCCGTCTCAGGGGTGAAGTCCGGCCGTGCGGTTCGTGGAGAAAGAGGCACAGCACTTGGCCGCCGAAGTTGTGCGCTTTCTGGCCAATCGGTATTATCCGCCGGGAAAACCATTTCTCTTCGGCGGCGTCGGCCTGAAAAAACCGAAACACCGATCAAAGTGGCATAGTTTCTGCTCAGGACATTAATCGTCTGCAGTCTGAAGTGAAAAATGATAGTTCAAAGTGAAATACAATTAATCCCGGAAGGTGATATTTGGACTCACCACTTCTCTACTTTTCCATCGGATTGACCCTTTGCTTTGCTTTTGTGAATGGTTTTCACGACGGCGGCAATGTGATTGCGACGCTGGTCTGCTCTCGATCGATGAAACCATTCCGGGCCTTGCTATTGGCTGCGATAGGGGAATTCGTAGGCCCGCTGATTCTGGGAACGGCGGTTGCCAGGACCGTAGCTACAAGCATTTTGAAGCCGGACATGTTGGAGCAGCTCA
Organism: Desulfomonile tiedjei; assembly: GCA_016212935.1. Taxonomy (GTDB): domain Bacteria; phylum Desulfobacterota; class Desulfomonilia; order Desulfomonilales; family Desulfomonilaceae; genus Desulfomonile; species Desulfomonile tiedjei_A. Next base: position 3,220 of record JACRDE010000383.1, read on the forward strand.
GTAGCGTTTCCCTGGAGTTGATGGTTATCAGCGCCGTAGGGGGAGCCATAGCCTGGAAACTGCCTACATGGTATCTGGGACTTCCTTCCAGTGGCTCGCACGCATTGATCGGTGGGCTGGTGGGCGCGGGCATGGTAGGTATGGGAGCTGAATCCGTATCGGTTGATAAGGTTGTGGTGGCGGTAATAATTCCATTGTTGGTGTCGCCCATTCTCGGAATCATTTTCGGATTTGTGGTATTCGGCGTCATCAGAGTATTGTGCAGCCGCGCACACAGGGGGATAGGGCGATTTTTTGAATCGCTCCAGAGACCGACAGTGTTCTTTTTGGCAGCTTGTCATGGTTCCAATGATGCTCAGAAGTCCATGGGAGTCATTGCCATTATATTGGCCTCGCAAGTAGGTGAAATGCACGGGGAACTACCTCTCCCGATGTGGGTCATTGTCTCATGTGCCGCTTCTCTCGCGCTAGGTCTTACCGCGGGAGGGTGGCGGATAGTGAAGACCGTCGGATATAGGATTTGCCGAATGGAGCCGGTGCATTCTTTTGCATCTCAATTCAGTTCGATCCTGATCATTCTGGGAGCTTCAATAATGGGCGGCCCTGTGAGCACCACCCAGGTGGTGGCCTCATCTGTAATGGGCGTAGGTGCGTCTCGACGGCTCGGTGGTGTGAGATGGTCCGCGGCAGCTCACATCGCGTACGCGTGGTTTCTGACATTTCCGGTTTGCGCGGGAATCAGCGCGGGAGCATTATGGGGCCTCAAGCGCATCCTGGCAGTCTAGAAAGAGGTATGCACATGTCGTTTTGGAACATCTTCGGCAGGAAAAGAGAGGTGGACTTCTATGATCTTCTCCTGGCGCAGGCCGAAAAGACCCTTGAAGGCTGCCGGGCCTTGGTCGCGTTTCTTGAGGATCAGGGCGATCGGGAAGAGCTTGCAAGACTGGAGCAGCAAGCGGACGATGTTCGGCGCATTTTGATAGATGAACTGAATCAGACATTCCTTACGCCCATGGATCGGGAAGATATTTTTGCGTTATCCAGGGCAGTGGACGACGTGATCGATCACGCCAACAACACTGTCAAAGAGATGGACGTATTCGAAATCAAGAGCAACGAATTCCTGTGCCAAATGGCGGAATTACTGGAAAAAGGCGCCGAGCAGCTCGTCATGGCCATCAAACATCTCAAGAAAAACCCAAACGTGGCCGTGGAATACGCTGTGAGGGCCAAGCGGGTCGAAAACAAAATGAATGATACTTTCCTGGCTGCGCTCAAGCAGCTTTTTTCCGGTCACGATGTCAGACTGATGTTTGCTTATCGTGAAATCTATAGACACTTTAACAGGAGTGCGGACAGGGTTGACGAAGCCGCCAATATCATTAGCGACATTGTGGTAAAAATGATATGACTTTTGGGGGCCACGTCGTGGGTCTGTTCATTTTTCATTGACTACCTCGCGGTCTTTGCGTCAAACTGAAGCCTGCATCCTCGGTCAAGGCACGGAGGCCATATAATGAGAATTACTTCTGGCGGACTGCTGTTCGGTACGTGGATCTTCATTTCGTCGGGCCTTCTTTTCCCCTTTACAGAGTACGCTTGCGGCCAAGCCCGCCAAGAACAGAGAATTGAAGGGGTAAGCTATTCCGAGATTGCGAACTGGCAGGCACGTTACGGAGGCGGTTTCTACGGTTGCTTCCCGGCTCCCGCTCCTGAATTCTGTGCACCGCTGGAAATTCAGCCACAATGTCGCCCGAAAAAAATGAAGAGACGTTCCGGTAAGAAATAACGCGATCCTTCACCTGAAAAAGATTACTACTGTCATAGCGAGGGCGTAAGCCCACGGCAATCTCCCAACCGGCAAGATCATATTGCGTCGTCGTTTCACTCCTCGCAACGAAGCCGGCCGTATAATCCAATTCTTTGGCAAAGGCACCATTCCAAAAGACAATTACGATCTCTGTCTGTATTAGCAGTGTTGAGTCTGTTCGACGCGTTGGCGTCCGCATCGTATTCATACCAAAGGCCATTCCTCGAACCCACCAACGAATCATGAAGACGTGGCTGTAGTACCCCGCATCTTGCCAGAAGCTATCAAGAATACCAGTTGCCAAAAATAGTGTCCGTTTCCTCGTCATTCCTGCGAAGGCAGAAATCCAGAGTCTGGACCCCGGAACAAGTCCGGGGCGACGGTAACACTCCTGCAAATGGGACAAGAATCTTGGCAATTCCTATAATCTTCATAGGGACATTCATTTTGGTGAGCAGGCGTGAATCCTAATTTGGAATTGTGCGTCTTAATTTGCACAAGACGTTGAAGGAGGGAACGATTATGGACCAAAGAGAAGAAAATCCCCGAGAAAACGAATTCGCCAGAGAAGATCGGCCGCTGTCTGAATCAGAAGTCGACTGCGCTTCCATCCATGACCCCGTTCGGCGGGCTCTGTGCCGAGTCTGTAAGGCGCCGGTGATTGGTGAAGCTCCCTTCTGCAAGGAGCACGAGCCTCCAGTTCCATGAGACGGAATAACATCTAGCGGAATCGCTCGTCACAAGATGCGGCTGAGTAAGATTAAGAGCATGCTCAATGAGTGTCACGGATTCTTCGTGGGTCTGGGGGAAAACGCTGTGATGATAAGGCAGCCAAGCGCTCACTCCAGACCCGAACTCCTGAGATTTGCCGGCGGCAAACATTCTCTGTAAGCGGCTTCCGGCAGTTTTTGCGGGATTTTGGGTTTGTCAAGCTGTGGGCTTCCAGAGGAAGCTTTCCCTGTCTGGTCCTTCTTCTTTGGGTTCTTCCGGTTGTTCCTCTTTGTTGGCGCTAACCTCCTCGTCGCTTTCGTTCTTTTCTTCATCCTGCGACTCAAGGGACGCGGTCTTGATCGAACCGGGCAAAATCAGGGATTCGATTACTCCGTATGTCTGGGAAAACGTGCGTGATACGCCGTTAGAAATGCTGTCGTACGGCGACTTGGAATCTGCCGTTCCGGAATAAGCCAGATGCAATGCCAGTGCCAATGCCAAGCACACAGTTAGGATGCCACTCAGTCTTCTCATTCTGATACCCCTTATGTTGACTTACTTTGAATGACCTGTTTCTCAGGAGATCCCAGACCAGGTCTTTCGGCGGGAATGACTGTGCACACGGCATGCCAATTAAC
>JACRDE010000384.1 GCA_016212935.1 Desulfomonile tiedjei
AACAACCCTTGAAAAAACTCTTCGGAACCGACGGCGTTCGCGGCGTGGCGAATCGCGAACCAATGACAGCGGAAACCGTTCTCGCTCTGGGGCGGGCGCTTGCTCACATTTGTGGCGGAAAGCCCGGAAGCGGAGGCAAGATCCTGATAGGCAAAGACACTCGGACATCCGGGTATGTATTTGAGAATGCTCTTTGCGCGGGGATATGTTCCATGGGGATGAACGTTCTGCTGGTGGGACCCATGCCTACTGCCGGCATAGCTTTCCTAACTTTGAACATGCGTTGCGATGCAGGCGCAATGATATCCGCTTCCCATAACCCTTCCGAGTATAACGGAATCAAGTTCTTCTTCCGCGATGGGTTCAAACTCTCGGACGAAACGGAACAACGGATGGAAGACATTGTCTTTTCAGACTCCGTACGCGATGTGCGTCCCACGGCAGGTAGCATCGGCAAGGCTTCCAGGATAAACGACGCGCTGGGCCGCTATGTAGTTTTAGCGAAGAGCACTTTCCCCAAAAAGCTTTCCCTCGGGGGCATGAAGATCGCGGTGGATTGCGCAAACGGTGCCGGTTACAGGGCCGCTCCGATGATTTTCGAAGAGCTGGGCGCCCGCGTGATCAGTCTCGGGGTGAGGCCTGACGGCCACAACATCAATTTGAATTGTGGTTCCATGAATCCTGAACACATTCGCGCAGCAGTCTGGGATACTGGAGCTCAAATTGGAATTGCACTTGACGGTGACGCAGACAGAGTAGCCTTGAGCGACGAAAACGGGGAGGAAGTCTCCGGCGACCAGATTATAGGCATAATTGCCAGAGACCTGTTGGAGAGTGGAACGCTACGAAAAAATGCAGTGGTGGTCACTGTCATGAGCAATTCGGGGCTTGAATTGACATTAGGCGAGCTAGGCGGCTCAGTGATAAGGACTCCCGTAGGCGACCAGTACATTGTGGAAAAACTTCGCCAGGAACGATTGAATTTCGGTGGGGAGCCAACTGGTCACATTGTGTTTATGGATCATATCACCTCTTCGGACGGGATAATCGCTGCACTGCAGGTGGTGAAGATAATGGTCGAGACAGGCAAGACGTTGTCACAGTTGGCCGCACGAATAAGAATGGTTCCGCAGGTTTTAAGGAATGTTGAAGTAAGCAGGAAACTGAAGCTGGAAGAGATACCGGACCTCAAAGAAGCAATCAGGGAAAGCGAATTCAGGCTAAAGAACAAAGGGCGTCTTGTGGTCCGTTATTCAGGCACTCAACCAGTGTGTCGCGTCATGGCAGAGGGCGAAGATAGAGAGGAACTGAGGCAGATAGTCGATATGATCTCCAGGATAATCAGCAGGAATTTATCCGTTGACGCGACGCTCTTGAAATGAGAGTTTTTTCCGCAGGGCGTGCAATTGTTGCCCATGATACCATTTCGTCTTCAAACAAGTGATTCTTGGGCAGCTGGACGTTTCCTCCACTCCGGGCGACGCAAGGCCGTCCGAACTTTGTTCATGAGCCCATAAGCTCGCCATAGCGACCACGCTGCTCTTTTGAAAGCGGCTCAGCATGAAAGGGGCAGACATGAATAAGGCCAATCCGGATGTCTCTGGGACCAAGCTGGGAGTATTGATAGTAGGGTTGAACGGCGCCGTTTCAACCACTTTTCTCGCGGGGACCATGGCCGTCCGCAAGGGCTTAGGAAAACCCTTCGGTTCCATAACCCAAATGCAAACAATCAGGCTCGGCAATCGCAGCGACGAGAAGTTTCCTTTCATTAAGGATTTTGCTCCGCTGGCCGATCTGGGCGATTTGGTCTTCGGGGGCTGGGACATCCGAAACGAAACCTGCTATGAATCGGCTTGTCATGCAAACGTTCTACGCGCGGACCACCTGAACCTCGTACAGGATGAATTGAAGCAACTCACGCCCATGAAGGGCGTTTTCGACAATGCGTTCGTACAGCGTCTCCACGGCTCGTGGATCAAACACGGGTCGAACAAACGTGATCTCGCGGAGCAACTCAGGGAGGACATTAGAAGATTCATGTCAGCGAATGACTTGCATCGTGCCGTCATGGTCTGGTGCGGAAGTACTGAGATCTACCTGCCAGCGGGCTCGGTTCATCAAAGCTTGTCACTATTCGAGAACGGGCTGGAAACAAACGATGCGGCCATTTCCCCCAGCATGATTTACGCTTACGCAGCCGTTTCCGAGCATGTCCCTTACATTAACGGGGCTCCCAATCTTTCGGCCGAAATACCCGCGCTCACCGAGTTGGCAACTCTAAAAGGAGTACCAATAGCCGGAAAAGACTTCAAAACAGGCCAAACGCTGATCAAGACAGTGATAGCCCCTATGTTGAAGGCCAGAATGCTGGGACTTTCTGGGTGGTTTTCCACCAACATATTGGGAAATCGTGACGGCGAAGTACTCGACGATCCCGCTTCCTTCAAAACCAAGGAAGAAAGCAAGCTTTCCGTGTTGGAAGGGATACTGCAGCCAAGCCTTTACCCGGATCTTTACGGAGATTATTACCACAAAGTGAGCATCAACTATTATCCTCCCAGCGGCGACAACAAGGAAGGCTGGGACAACATAGACATCTTCGGATGGCTCGGATATCCGATGCAAATCAAAATAGACTTTCTATGCAGGGATTCGATTCTTGCAGCGCCGATTGTACTGGATTTGGTTCTTTTTATCGATTTTGCACGTAGGTCCGGGTTGTCAGGAGTGCAGGACTGGCTATCGTTCTATTTCAAGAGCCCCATGCACTCTCAGGGAGTCGTGGTTGAGCACGACCTGTTCATTCAGCATATGAAATTAAAGAACACCTTGAGGAGGCTCATGGGTGAAGC
>JACRDE010000385.1 GCA_016212935.1 Desulfomonile tiedjei
CCCAACCCTTATGCACTTCCGGCTCACCGCCACAATTCTTTCGCTTGAACTGCTCATGAAACTGACTCCCTGAAACCAGGTTACCCTACGCGTAAGCCAAGCTCCAAATGCCGATAACTTGATCGACGCAGGCACGGCGAAAACAACGGAGGTTGGTCGCGGCCCCATACGTCCCAGAACACACTGGGGACTTCGGAAACTAATCCCAATGATTTCGTTAACGTTTGCCGCCAGTGAGGACCCATGATAGAATACACTGGCTTTTTCGTCCAGTCCGGATCTGAGCCCCGAGGAGTTCACGCTCATGAGAGGAACCCAGCTGGCTCGGCGTTGGACGAACGGCCCGTTGTCCTCGCTTTTGGGTTCTATCCCGTAAAGTTGGCCGGATAATGCGGCCCGCACCCTATCAAAAGTGCGAGCTTCATGCCAGTGCCAGTGGAAGATGAACGCCCTGAGGACCGGTTACCAGGAATTCCATGGACATGCCGTGGCCTCATGGAATAAAAGCAACGCAGCGGTGTTTCAACCGTAGACCGGCGCTCGTGCAGGCATGTGGTCCTCAACTCCTGCGGGATATTCGCTATGGCATGTTGGTACGTATATCTGCTCCGCTGCTCGGATGACAGTCTGTATTGCGGAACAACGACTGATGTGGATAGGCGTCTTCAAGAGCACAATGACGGCACAGGATGTCGGTACACGAGGTCGCGGCTTCCGGGCCGGGCCGTATGGTCGTCCGAGGCTTTGGGAAAAGAGGCGGCCTACAGAGAAGAATACCGGATTAAACGGCTCAGCAAGGCTGCAAAGGAAATGCTGGCGAGTCAGGTGTCAGAGAGGACGATGGACGGCCATCCGTGAGCTGGAGAGTGCCGGATTATGAAGCAATTATGAGGGGAAAGGCTCGGTTCGCATAGATAGCAACGTGCGCAAGGTTCCCGAAAACCCTGTACCCATGCATCATATCCTTAGAGTTTCCACGCCGGTCGAATATCGCCTTGGCCAGGATAGATATTGGGAAAAGTGATTCGATTCCCGGAAGGTATAGGGGCCACCGCCTTTTTGCAGTATCCATGCAGCATTTGTCTCATTCATGTGTGCCGAACGGTGGGCAAAGCGGTCAATATTGCTGACTGGACCTGTAAGAACCTTCATTTCGGCCCAGCAATTATGGTCTGCTCTTTCGCTTGTTTCTCCAGGAATGGAGCGGGTAATCGGTAGGAATTCCACGAGCGGACATTCCCAGAAACACTCGAGCCCTGACCGAACAGTTTCGCCGTTTGTACCGCAGCGGCGCACTATATCACCCATTTGCACACGTTCCAACCGGCTGTAAATTGGTCGATGTCCGAAGAGCGAAGGGCAAGAACGACAGCTTGGACGCGGAACCCCGACCGATGGCCCTTGAAGACAGACTGTGTGCCTTTCTCACGGATTGAACCCCAAGAAATAAGCTCTGCCACCGTCTGCGGCTCTATGTTCCTCGAAATTTCGCCTCTTTCTCATGATCCCGCCCACGGGTTGACGTTCCGGCAGCTTGATCAGCATGCTTTCGTCCCATTGTGCCGTCTTCCCGACAGCCCCACTGATCTACTCTTTCTTCTTTGTTCTTTCTTCTTTCCCCTTCTTCTATTGATGGGGTTATAGAGGGGGCTTCATTGAAGGGTACAATGAATTAATGTGTCCGTCTGTACGGCTCCATTCGTTCTCTGCCGAGCGTCTTCACGAACAGCCGCACAGGCGACGCTATCTATATTTAATGGTTAATGGTTCTTGTTTGGATGGGAAATGAACGAACGTGCGTCTCTGCGTTCATCCGCTTTTCTGGAAGACAGGAGGTGATATCGATGCTGGTCTGTCAAATCGGAATCGTGATGCTCGCGGGTTTGAACCTCCTCGTAAACAACGCTCTTGGCCTGATGATCTTGCTTCACCGGCCCTCCGACGTACGGGCAATCTCAAAGGCATGGCATGATCATCGCCAGAAGAAGCCAGATGTAAAAACCGAAGAGAAAGGAAAACAACCCGATGAAGAAACCGTGGTCTGATGTGTTGGTGGCTGTATTGATAGCAGCCTCTGGGGCTATTTTGGAAATCATCAAGATCTTCAGCAAGAAAGGCAGGGCAGCATGATAAATGAACTTGACAAACTGATCGTCGGTGCTGCCGCAACGATGGCCATAATCTACCTGATCGGCTCCTCCGCCATTTGGGAGATCACCAAGACGGTAGCTGAGTGTTTGTTGGTTATTCCCGTGCTGATCTGGGCGATTTAAGCATCGCCAACATCCAGCTGACAACAAGAAGAAGGAGGAGAATCACATGAGCACGAACGCTTTCTTGGATTATGAACTGGTGACCCGTCGAGTGAAGGTTGGCAATGAATGGCAGACCAAGGTGTTCCCTGTGGTCGGTGGCCGACTGAGAATCGTACATGAGAGCAATGACCACCTGAGCATCGAAACTCAAATCGTCAAGCTGGAGTCCGACTTCGTGGTCGTTCGGGCTACCGTGGAAACAACCAAAGGCAAATTCAGCGGTACCGGCACTGCGTCGACCCAAAGAGATGCGAGGCTTGCCGATGCTCTGGTGGAATTGGCGGAGACTCGGGCGATTGCGAGGGCTCTTCGGTTTGGCGGCATCGGAAGCGAATACACCTCGGCAGAAGAGGTTTCTCATGTCGTGGCAGAACCTGAGCTCTCAACGGGAGGAAACGAAAGCAAAGTGGGCAAACCCGTGCTTGAGCCGCAGGAGAGCGAGAACAAACAAGAAACAAAGCAACCGGTTCACCCCAAGAATGGTGGCAACGGCAACGGAGGTCGGGCCACTGGCGCTCAATGCAGAGCCTTGTATGCCCTTTCCAAAAAGGCAAAGATGTGTGACGAGGACCTGGACAGCTTACTCCGCCCGCTCAATTCCACCCGCTTCGAAGATCTCACCCTGTCCGATGCCAGCCGCTTGATTCAATATTTTCAAACCCAGATCGCCGCGTGATGTTGCCCTTACCAATCTATCATCACTGTTCATAACGGGGCGAGTGGCCAAACTCTTCCGGGGGAGAAGTATGTACAGGTTTACACGATTCCTTCGTCAACTATTCCAGGAAAGAAAACACTGGAGGAGAAGAAACCGCAAACTGTTCCGGCATTGTAGCCGGTTGACCTACCGGCCGGGTCTGCGCCGAAAAAGGAGAAGACGATGAACGACCAGGCACAAGAGAAGCCTCATCTCAGCTACAGCCAAATCAACACATACTGTACGTGTCCCTTGAAATACCGCTTCCACTACATCGACCGGATCGAGCCTCCCTTCACCGCAGCCCCTCTCGCTTTCGGGTCGGCCATTCATGAGGCAGTGGGAGCATTTTATCAGAGTTGTCTTGAAGGCGATCCTCTTTCGGCCGGTAACATTCATGACGTATACCGTCAAGCGTGGGAAAGCCATGCCAAGGAGCGACCGATTCGTTTCTCTAACGGTGATTCCGCTGAGAGCCTCACGGAAAAGGCAAAGCGGATGCTGGAGGTGTTCCACGCAGAATTCGATCCGGCTGTTCAGATCATCGGGATCGAGGAGCCCTTCGAGGTGGACCTCGGCAAACGCATGCCACCGCTGGTGGGTTGGATTGATGTGGTGGAACAGGCGCCGGAGGGCACCGTAACCGTAGCGGATCTGAAGACCGCATCAAAGCGTTACTCGGATAACACCGTCCACGCCAACATGCAGCTCACCTGCTATTCACTGGGTGCACAGACGCTTGGCTTCAATGGGGACACTCGCTTTCGTTTGGACGTGCTCCTCAAGACCCAGAATCCGGAGTTGATCCGGTACGAGACTACCCGAACCGATGCCAACCGCGACAGATTCCTGAAACTGGTGAAGAGCGTTTGGCAAGGCATCAAAAAGGAAGTCTTCTTCCCCAAAGCAGATTGGCAGTGCGGGCAATGTCCGTTTGCTGATCCGTGTGGGCAGTGGTAGGAGGGCGAGATGGCTACAAAAGCAAAACCCGCTGCAACAGCGGAAGAGCCTGCCTCGGTTACGGTCGATAGACACATATCTTTGGATATGGAAAGAGGGAGCGTAGCCGTATCTCGCAACGGGCTCACCCTTTCCGTGTCAGGCAAGAACGTGCAGTTGCGCAAGCAATCCCCTCTCAATCTGTCGTTCGATTCCGGCGAAGTCGAGTATGATGATGGAGAGATCCAGGTGAAGGCAGAGGGAGATGCGATCAAGCTGCAACTGGATTGATTCATCACTGTTTCATCACGAGCCCGGCTGATCTTGGGATTAGTCGGGCTTTTTCATTGGGAGGACACCGATGCGAATAGCAGGTCGAATGAAGATGGGTTATTACCCGACTCCTGCAAGAGTCGTGGATTACATAAAGAAATGGCTTTCTTTTCCCCCCGCGCCTTTCACAGCGTTGGACCCGTGCTGCGGCGAAGGCATCGCTTTGGAACATCTCGTGCGAGGCAGTGAAGCCATTACCTACGGTGTGGAGCTGGATGAGCAACGAGCGGACGCAGCCCAAGATCGCATTCAGAACGTTCTGAAGTGCGGAATCGGGGAGACACGGATCGCTCACCAGTCCTATTCGCTTCTGTTTCTCAATCCGCCCTACGATGAAGCGACCCTTGAAGAGGATGCGGACATCAAAACCGAGCGACAGGAGAAGGCGTTTCTCCGTATGACGGTACCGTATTTGGTTCCCGGTGGGGTGATAATCTACATCATTCCTCAGAAACGCCTAAACAGGGGCATTGCGCGTCTATTGGCTTCTCGCTTTGAGCGGGTCAATGTCTTCCGTTTTCCCGATCCCGAGTACGACGACTTCCAACAGGTGGTGGTGTTCGGCGTACGCAAGTCAGTCAATTCCTTGGATGATGGCGTGGCTCTGAAGCTTCAGAACGTTCCGAACCGCAAGCTGAAGCCCTTGCCGGAGACTGACACGGCACAGTACTCCGTTCCCCCTGCCGGACCTTTGAAGCTGTTCCGCTCGACGGTTATCGACCCTGAAGAACTGGCGAAGCAGATGGCACAGTCTCCTTTGTGGCGTAGGTTCGATGCAATGACCACCCGAAGCGAGTTGAAATTGCCCCGCCCGCCTCTGCCTTTGCACTCGGGACACTTGGGTCTGCTGTTGGCGGCGGGAAAGCTCGACGGAGTGGTGGGTGAAGGCCCGGATCGCCATGTGGTGAAAGGCAAAGTAACCAAGGTCGTTTCCCGGGTGGAGGAGTACAAAGGAGACGTATTGGAGCAGCGGGAGCTGGATCGGTACGTGGTCTCCATCAAGATTATGAACCGTAACGGCGAAATCCGTGAGTTGACTTGAGAGGGGGAGCCATGTTGGACCATGTCGTGTTTGAGGAGCCCTGGAAAGGCATCAAGGTGTCGGCTTACACCGACCAATATGCCTACGACCCGGAGGACAATTCACTGGTGTTCATTTCCTTGGCCGGTACCGAGCAGGCGGTAAAGGCCATATCATCCGCGATTATCGGGGGACAAACCGTGAGCATCATGGGTGCAGACAATTCGGAAATCCTGCTGGACGGGCACGCTGCAACCCATTTCCGAGTCTTGTCCACAAAGCTTTCCGGCGGCGCTGTGCATCAGCTGGTGGCGGACAGCAGGTTCTTCGGGAGTGACGAGCCCGGAGCCTATCTCGTGGTCATCCCTCAACAAGAGGATGTATCCAAGGTTGTCTATCGCCAAGTCCTTACCCACTTGGCTTCTCCGCTACTTCCCGAGTGGGTTCAATGGATTTGCGGGCAGCTCAAAGAGGTGGACCGGATGCGGGAGATGGAAGGGACCTTGAGAGTTGCGCAGGTCTCGGCAAACGAGGCCACCGTGGATCAACTGGTCTCGCAAGGATTACGTACGGGACAAATTCGTCTCGAAGGAGGAGGAACTCATGCTCGATTCCATTAGCGATGTGAACGGATATTTGCAGCAATTCGGAGGGGCTTTGGCTAACAAGATTCAGGTGGAGGCCGAGCCTCTTTTCAAACCCGGTAACCCATGGCACCCACGCATGAGCAAGCTTCTGCGAAAACCATTTCAAGCCCAGGCCGATGCGATTCAGGGCGCTGTCGAGACGTTGCGCAAACACAACCATGTGATGTGCATCGGAGAGATGGGCGTGGGCAAGACGCTCATAGGAGCCGCTGTGCCGTACATCATGGAAAACGGGCATCCTCCGCGTGTCTTGGTCATGTGCCCCGGTCATCTCACCCGCAAGTGGGTGCGAGAGGTGAGAGAAACCGTGCCGGGCGCTGATGCAACCATCATCACGCGTTTGTCTGACGTGTCGGCCATTGACCATTATGAGCCACATGGGGGCCTGCGGTACTACGTGGTCAGTAAAGAGCGGGCAAAGCTGTCCTATGCGTGGCGGCCCGCTTTTAATCTTCGTCGCGGGGTTCCCGTATGCCCGGACTGTGGCTCGACTGTTGTAGATGGAGATGGCGTAGAGGTCAGCGCTGAAGCTCTACAGCATCGTAAGGCTCGCTGCGGGTCCTGTGGGGCCGCATTGTGGCAGGCGGACAATACTCGGTTCCGCCGATTCTCCATTGCGGATTACGTCAAACGCCACTTGAAGGGTTATTTTGATTTCTTCATCTGCGACGAAGTCCATGAGATGAAAGGAGGAGACACCGCTCAAGGCAACGCCTTCGGGACGCTGGCCAGTGCGTGCAAGAGGACCATTGCGCTCACGGGAACTTTGTTGGGCGGGTACGCCAGCCACATGTTCCATCTCCAGTACCGGATGAGCCCACAGGCCATGAACGCGGACGGATTTTCCTACGGCAACCGCATGAACTTCGTCAATCGGTACGGAGTGCTCGAAAAGATCACTCGCTACTATCCCGGTGATGACAACATCTGCTCCAAGGGCAAGAAGGGTACTACAGTCACTCGGGAGAAGCCCGGCGTGAGTCCTGCGATCTTCTCGAATCATTTGATGGGCTCCACGGTGTTCCTCCATTTGCAGGACATTGCGGTGGATCTGCCGGGTCTCACAGAGGACGTTGTTCCGGTTGCGATGGAAGACGACCTTTCCGTTGCCTACAAGGACCTTGAGCACAGGATAGGCTCTGAGATGAAACGACTCCTGGTCCAAGGATCTCGGCGGCTCCTCGGCGCGTATCTCAATACCCTGCTCTGCTATCCCGACCGGCCTTTTCACAGTGAGCCCCTGGTCGATCCGGCCAATGGAAACGTCATCGCTGAGCCACCCCAGTTACCCTCGGATCGCGTGTACCCCAAAGAGGCCGAGCTTCTCAAGATCGTTCATGGAGAGATTTCTCAGAGCCGACGGAGTTTTGTGTACTGCACCTTCACCAACACCAAGGACGTGACGGGCCGTCTCAAAGAGATCGTCGCCCGCCAAGGGTTCTCTGTCGAGATACTCAGGTCGTCGGTAAAGCCCGAGCAGCGTGAGGAATGGCTGCGGCAGAAAGTGACGGAAGATGTGCAGGTGGTGATCGGTAACCCCATGCTGGTTCAAACCGGCTTGGACCTGTTGGATTTTCCCACGATAATCTTCTATCAGACGGGCTACTCTGTTTTTACATTGAGGCAGGCGTCCCGGAGATCGTGGAGGATAGGCCAGAAGGAGCCTGTACACATTCACTATCTTCACTACAAAGATACCATGCAGGAACGGGCACTCGAACTGGTCGGCAAGAAGCTCTCAGCTTCGTTGGCCATTGAGGGCAAGCTCACCGATGATGGACTTGCATCCATGTGCGCCGGTGACGACATGACGTTGATGCTGGCCCGAGCCCTTGTCGAAGGCAGGCATATCCAGGGCGCTGAGTCGGTGTGGCGAAAGCTCAACTGCCCCAAACAGACCCCCACCCCGGGGAACGTCATCCCACTTCGCCGGAACTGGTCTTTGGAGCTGATGGAAGAGCGGTCGGGTACGCTCTGGGATGATTTTTCGGTCATCCAGGCGCTCGGCTAACAGTCCCCCCGGCACGATACCCCACGACGATTTCATCCTATCCCGCCGCTGCCCTTTCAAAACCTTCACCACGTTCAAAGCAGCGACTGACCTTTCCTTCGTAACGTTTCGCACGTTCAGAACCGGAGGCTTCCTCTCCGGAAGTACCCAAACAAAGGAGGTACACCACTCTCATGTCACCCCCAGACAAAGATCTGATGACCCGACTCACCGAGTTGGTCCACGAACATGGTCATCAATGGAAACAGATCGCCCCGATTCTCGCCGCCGAAGGCTATCGGGATGCGAAAGGTGGGCCTTACTCGGACAACTACCTTCGCAAGAGGATGAAAAGCCGGGAGACGGCAGCGTCCGGGATATCTTCAAAACCTTCTGAAGATTCGCAACGCAGAAATTCTGAACCTGTGAAACCTTCTGAACAACCAGTCCTGGACATTCCGCAACTGGCCTGCGCTGTCATTTCCATCCTGAAAGAAGAAGGGTCACTGGAGTCAGCCGTCCAAGATGTGCTGGGTGATCTGGAACGTACCAAACTGGACCCTGCCTGCGAGATGCCTCCCCAGCCCGTCAGAGTGACTGATCGCCGCTGGGAGAAGCTGGCAGGCACCTGTGACTGTGATCTTGCAAAGCTATTCCATGAGAAGCGCCGTGATCTGCGCCTGTCTGTTTCACAGATGCTGGATTACGTGCTGTGGAATTTCTTCGAGAAGCCGCAGCTTTCCTTTCAATCAAAAGCTTCTGAAGGTTTCGAAGAAGCGGGGGAGGAGTCGCATGTCAGGCCATCGTGAGCTAACGTGGGAAAAGGTCTCGGGCATTGAGCTGGCCGAGATCAGGACGCTGATGCTCATCAAGGAAGTCCATCCCCAGCAGTTACAGCGCATATTGGACGCCAAGGGTGTCACAGCGCTGGACCACTTGGACTGTCTCACCGTGAGGAATTTCCTTCACTACCTGCGGTCCCTGTAGGCAGGATCTACCGTATGGGAGCCGCAATCCTATATTTGCGGTTTCTTTTTCCCCGTTCGGCACACGGAGTCATGGTGTTTTTATTGCACTGACGAACAAGAACCCCGCCTCCGCAAGTGCGATACAGGCCAACACGCATTAAGTAAATCGGATACTTATGAGGCGATCCTATCCTTATGTGTCCGAGAGGCTGGATTTGATTTCACCGGACTTCAAAGAAATCTTGTGGCAGAAATGTCCGCATAAATTACTCTTGTATTAGGTCTATCCATGAATAAGCGGCTGATAAACCTTCCATTTTCAAGAGAAGGAGAGACATAGGCATTAGTCTTATGTGATATGAAGACACGATCTAGCAAGGTGTTATTGGAAGTAATCATTTGCCGGCTTTCGTTATTTCAAGACACTTCATCCACCGCTCACTGAATTTGGAAGAGAATTACGTAACAAAGGCAAGAGATATTCCAAAACATCCTCAGGAATCTTTGCGCTACCATGATTTGTCAGATGGATAGGCGCAAGCTTGCTATCAAATTTAGCCTTAAGTTGCAGCTTTTCCACAACATATCTACGACCTTTGACGAAATGGTCTAGTGCGATCCTGACATCTTTGTCACCAGTGACCAGTACTTTTGCACTCACCCCTGTCTCAAGCTCAAGTCCAGCAATCTGCATCGAATCAATAGTGACCTGTTTTCTCAACTCAGCTTGGAACGCTACAGCCCAATCTAGCAAATTGACTCGAAGAGGACTAATCGAAAGAGAGAAACTACTGAGTTCAAGAAGTTTACTGACATAGGCCTGGAAGCTACGAGGTGCATCCCAAAGCTCAATGTTTGGAAAATCCTCAAATAGATTGAAGTCCACTTGTCGATAGCTCACCCGGTCAAAAATCTCTTCGTTACCGAAGGGGTCTGTAACTGTTTCCTGGTAAGTGATTTTTTCAATGTAGCGAGCTTCAACAGAGGTATCTCGCACTCGCTCAACGACAAAGCCGTCATAGCTGTCTTCAGTGAAGGCATTGGCCTTCATTTTGGAAGCCAGTATTCTAAGGGGTACCGGCCACTGAGCGCTTAACCACCGGATACGCTTCACAGATTTTCTCCCCTAGTCTGTGTGATCTGCAGCCACTTCCTCTACCTTATTGCGAATCTCAGCAAGGGTCCTGTGGGCTGTCTGCTCGATCAAAGAGAGAAGTTGTTGTTTGTGCTCAGGAGAAATTGGTCTGAGGGTCTTCGTGTATTCGCGATTTTGGAAGTGAAAAGCACCACGCACAATGTACTTGAACCCCCTACCTGCGTCCGGCTCTTCGAAGCCAGCCTCATATTCTACGATGAAGTAAGGAGAGATTGTCTGCTTGGATCTCCAAATGATTGAAGTGATGAAGAAGCCTTTGGCTCGTAGCTGCTGATACTCAGTTGAAGCAAGCAAACTCTGCCCCTTGAATGCAACGTTCTTGACCAAGGCCAGCATTTCCTGCCCTGCTTGCTCGGCATCTTGGTCATCCTCAAGATCAAGCTCATTTTCATCTACTTCCTTGATGTTTGACTCAACTTTGACACTGGTTACATCGTCCAGCTTGAAATCTGGAAGTTTGCTGATCAATGAAGTGAAGAACTCCGTCCGCTGCTCGGAGTTGGTGAATTCCGTGAGTTCAATCAAATCAGCTGGAATGTCGGTCTTCTTCTTTCCGTCAAGGCGCTCCTTGAGATTGTGGACGATCTCCTTTGCCTTGGCATTGGCTGGCATTCGTACAATAGTTTTGTCCCCTTCGATGATGAATTCAATGCCTGCTTGTTTAGGGCGCCGTTGAACAAGTCGGTTTTTAGAATAGTCAATCTCCGAGTACTGCACTGTCACAAGATACTTGTTGGTACCATCCTGGTGTGTGATTACTTTTTCATCGCCGGGTGCTTGCTCCCTATAATCATCTGAAACTTCTTTAATTTCATCAATGGACAGTTGGGTGTTGAGGACAATAGACGTAAGTTTTTCCGCTCTGCCGGAATGCTCACGCTGGTCAAGAATGAGGTTTAAGTCATGATAGTCCTGGGGCAACAGGGAAAGATTATTTGCAAGCGTTTCCCGTGAATCTCTGGGCGAGTAGAATATGCCTCTGTCTTTTGCTAATTCGAGCATGACAGATTCCGTAATTCGCAACTTAGACGCCATTAGAACGTCAAAAATTTCTTGGTCTGTCGCACAGTAAAGTGGATTGCTTTTAGACATTCTCCATTCCAATATCAAGCTCAGAGAATCTTGTTTGCACTTGATTTATTTGGCCGTATTTGATGGAATCGAGCAGTTTCTTGATATCCGTCGCTCCGTCGCACTGATCGATGTACTGGTCTATCGCCTTTCCAAAAAAGGCAGGCGCATCACGATGGGCGTCAAGAGTCTTGATTTGAACATCTGTATCGTCCACCAGGACCTGGTAATGCATAAGATAGTCAATCAAGTAAAGGAACTCCTCTACTGATTCGCCTCTCCGTCTGTAATAGATGACAACTCCCCTACGATTCCGGCTCTTGGGGTCAGCGTAGGAAAGAATGATCCATGGGCCAGTCAACATCTCCAATGTGGCCGCCTTGGCATGTTCCAACTGGACCTTTTTCTTGCGTACAAGATGCGGATAGAAGAAACGACAGTGCTCACGGGCAGGCAACTCTCCAGTACCGCGCATCTGAACTATTTCGTAGCGCACATTGTTCAGCCAGAAGATATCTTTAGGACCGAAGACTACTATTTTAGATTTCTTTGGAATGTCCAATGTCTCATGTTTCACTGCATCTAAAAGGCCGCTGAAGTCTTTATCGTGTTCACCGTCATGATTATAGACAAAAAGAAGACCACATATTCCTGGGGAAACATCGTTGTGAATGTACTTGTTTCTCCATTCGTCGCTTTTTTCGGCACAAGTCAAGGCTCGTGCAAGGCCTTCAATTGCGGCACAAACCTTGCCGGTGCTGATAGTTCCCCTTGCATAACTCTTCAGATCACAATTGATATAGGATCTGGCAAGAGTATAGGGCTCGTCATAGTAAAAAACGATATCCGATGGATGTGTCTTGGCATTGTGCCGTTCTTTTTCCTCACACGGCCAATTCCAGTTCCAGGGGCCAACCTGCTCCCATAAGAATTCGGAAAAAAGTTCTTTTGACAGCTTTTCTGCCATCTTGGCAATATTCGATGTTTCTCCCATATTCAGCTTCCTGATTCAATAGAATTTGACTTCCGAACTAGAATCAAAATCTGGCTGTCTTTATGCTCAGGGCGCATTTCGAGAGGATCACTTTCATTGTCTATGGTCGGACCGCCACTGAATACTTTGCCGATTACATCCGGCCGGTGCTGGTCGTCCAATGTATTCATAATGGCTGTCTTGTTTGAGGGCAGCGATGATTTTCTCCATTCCTGCGAGTTGGTCCGGTTTGGCTTCGTGATCAAATTGGGAAATTCGTGAATTGGCATGGGTTAAACCTGCGCCGTAAGTTCAGCAACAATGGCGTCCATGAGATCTGTCTCCATAACCCGAGAGGCTACAAGCTGGGCTTCCAACTGGTCAACCAATGACATCAGCTCATTGATTTTGGAAACTATCCGCCGTTGTTCGGCGAGGGGTGGAAATGGAATCGGGCAATTGCGGACTTGGCGCATATTGATCGATGCGAGATTCGTGGTTTGTTTCGACGCAGACTCAAAGTAGCCCCGGCCATCAGGGGAGTTGAAATAATGCTCAAACCAAAACGGCGTAATCTCGGGGGACCGCATTCGCGCACGAAATATATGGTTCTGGTGAAGGCAGACGGGAATTTCGGCCCTCCAGATAGCTGCCCGACCGACCTTATCCCAATCGCCACCCTCGGTCATCAGAAGGTCGTTCTCACGGAGTGCATAACGATCAATCTCATTTTCGGCGATTGACACATTCTTGATCACTGAGAGGTCGATCTCGCCGCGTTTTACATTGGCCACTCGGAGATACGGCAAGGTCACTGTCTTTCGCTGTGCGAGCTTGCGACCGAGCGTGACGCCGCCAGCGACAAGAGCAACATCCTCAAATCGAACTCGCGTCCATGACGGTGGAAGCGAGTCATAATCGGCGTCATCTGCATTTAAAAAGGCAACGGTGCTTTTCAACCCAAGCCGTGAGAGACACTCCTCCGCCGATTCGTCGTTTGGGTCTTGCGGAACAAGCTTTCCCTGGACGGCAAGAGCGAGAATGGTCTTACGGAGGTCGGCTGGCTCGATTGTATAGGAGTCATGGAAGAGGAACTTGAGATTCGCTGAAGTAGGCGCTTCGCCGAAATGGGTGAGTGCGGCTCGGGATAGTGCCGTGTGTTGCTTATCGCGCCCATGTTGCTGCGCTCCTAGCTGATCACACAACCTCATCAACTCATCCACTTTTGCTACAATTCGGTGTTGCTCGGCGAGGGGTGGGATCGGAGCGAGTGTCGACCGCAGATTGTTCTGTGTAATTTGGTTGATCGTGGTTGTGTTCACTTCGCCGATCATTTGCCGAAACAACGGAGAGCAAATGAAGTGGTATAGATATTGATTCACCTCGCTTCGAAAGATTGCCATAAAGGCTCCAAAAGCTGTCGGCTCGTTGAGGTCCTGAATCATTGCAACTTTCCCGACCAGCGCTCGGCTTCCATTCCTCGCGCAGATTAGCAAGTCACCATCTTGCACCATGAGGCTCTGTTTGGGATCAAGTTTCACTCGCACGAGGTCGGAGAAATCGAGTTTGCCCTTCTGTATGTTACTTGAGCGCAGAACCGGAATCCCTACGACGGATACGTCCCCTGGCGAATAGGTCAGGCCTATATTAGTTTCGCCAATATTACCAAGACGTTCCCATGCCCATCCAGAGGGTAGTCCGAACGGAATCTCGTCTGGCGTGATCGCTGGCATGGGCTGTGATTTTCGTCGCTGATAATTGTCAAGGCCCGTTCGGTTCGTTAGCCTGGCTAGCAAAGTATCCGCCGACTCGTCATTTGGGTCTTGCTCAACGAGCCTTCCGCGAACCGCCAGTTGTAGCACCAACTCCCGCATCTTCTGCATCGCTTTAGGCCAATCGGCGAACTGGTCAAACTTCTCAAAGAACGTCTCAATCTTCATTGACGCTTCCGTTTTCAGCGGTTAAAGCGCGATAGAACTCCTGCTTAAGTGTGGCTCGGGTCTCCGCTATTTGCCTGAGAAGTTTCTCGTATCTGGGCAGCAGATGGTCGACATCGCCAGGGCCGTCATCATTCTTGTATGGGTTTTTAAAATCGAGGTTGTAGTTGCCTGCCTTGATCTGGTCGATAGAGACACGCCAGGCCTGCTCGTTTTCCACCCGGTTGTTCCACCATGTCTTTTCCGGTTCGAACTCCTGTATGCGGATAGGTTTGCCTTTATTGTAGCTCTTGGCCCCCCGTGGATACGGATGCTCGTAATACCAAGTCTCTGTCGTAGGCTGATCCTTGGTGAAGAAGAGGAGGTTGGTGCGGATGCTGGTATACGGATTGAAAACGCCGTTGGGCAGGCGGACGACGGTGTGCAGATTGCAGTCGGTTAACAGAGCTTCCTTAATGCGCGTTTTAACCCCTTCACCGAAGAGAGTACCATCTGGTAGCACGAGGCCTGCTCGGCCACCCGGCTTTAGTATCTTCATGAGGAGTACAAGGAATAGGTCGGCAGTCTCACGGGTGCGGAATTCTGCGGGGAAGTTCGCCTCAATGCCGTCCTCCTCCATGCCCCCGAAAGGCGGGTTTGTGACGATAACGTCCACACGTTCCTTGGGCGACCAATCACGCAGAGGACGAGCGAGGGTATTGTCATGCCGGACATTCGAAGGAACATCGATACCGTGGAGCAACATATTGGTCATGCACAGGATGTGGGGCAAATGCTTCTTTTCGATGCCTTGAAAACTTTCCTGTATGTAATGCTCGTCGTCCTCCGTTCTTGCCTGTTTACGCAGATGTTCGATTGCACAGACCAGAAAGCCTCCAGTGCCACATGCAGGGTCGAGAATGGTTTCTCGTTTTGCAAGACTTGGATTAACCTGATCGACAATGAACTGAGTCACAGCGCGTGGAGTATAAAATTCGCCTGCATTACCGGCGGACTGAAGATCCTTGAGGATTTTCTCGTAGATGTCGCCGAACATGTGACGGTCATTTGAGGAGTTGAAGTCGACGCCATTGATTTTATTGATGACCTGCCTCATTAGAGTGCCGTTCTTCATGTAATTGTTGGCATCTTCAAAGGACATACGGATCAGGCCGCTGATTTTGTTCGCTCTCCCGTTTAGCGACTTCAGTTTGGGTAACAGAGTGTTGTTTACGAAGTCCAGAAGCGCTTCCCCCGTGATGCCTTCTTCGTCCCCAGCCCACGCAGACCAGGATAGATTCTGTGGAATAGGCGACCTGTATTCGTCGTGAAGCAGTTCGAGTTCTTTTTCTCGGTCGTCGAAGATCTTAAGAAAAAACATCCAGCCGAGTTGTTCAAGGCGCTGCGCATCACCGTAGGTTCCGGCATCTTTGCGCATGATATCCTGAATGGATTTGACTATGGTGGAAATATTGGACATGGCTTAAGCCGCTTCCCGGTAAAGTTGATTTTCGAGTTCGCGTATGACTGCAAGGTAGTTTTGCTTCCCGCCGAAGAGTTTTACGATTTCGACAGGCGTACCGAAAGCGGTGAGTGGATCAACTTTGAGGATTTCGAGCGACTCAACGCTCTTAATACCGCTGTCGGCGTACTTCTGTAACAAGGCTTGGATTACAGCCCGAGCCTTTTCGCCATAGGTCGTGAACAGATTGCGCTTCTTAACACGGTCAGCCCGTTCACGACGGGTCAGAGGAGGTTGGTCGAATGCGACATGGCAGACAAGATCGAAGGCATCGTAATCCCTCCCCACCTGCTCAGCCAGTTCCTCAAGAAACACTCCTTGATTTCCGAGTTCTTCTATGATGACGTGCTTGCGATCTGTATCATTCCAAGCGTTCAAAAAGGCATCCAGTGATGTATACATCCTGCGAATGGTATTGCGTGTATAGTCTCTAAGGGATTCAGTAATCAGATTGCCGTTGGCGTCGAGGAATTGAACACGCTCGCTGATGATCGTAACTTCCACATCATCGACATAATACTTGACCTGCCGCCCGCTGACGTCAGTCGGTTGCGACATGAAAGGTCTGTCGATTCCATCGAGGGGCGATTCTTGACCTGATGTGCCTGTAGTTTCATCGGGGGGGACCGGCGACTCGTTGGAGTTCGGTTCGTAAACCTGAACAGGATCACCATCGAAGCTAGGGTCCGCGAACAGTGTTGTGGCCCGCCTAAAATCCATAATAGTAAAGAAGAACTTGTTGTATTCCTCATTGATGCGGGTCCCACGGCCGATAATTTGCTTAAACTCCGTCATGGAATTTATGCGTTTGTCGAGGACGATCAAACGGCAGGTCTGTGCGTCGACTCCCGTCGACATCAGTTGCGAGGTCGTAGCTATGACCGGGAATGTGGACTCTGGATCAATAAAATTGTCCAGCTGCGCCTTGCCCTCATCGCTGTCGCCGGTAATACGCATCACGTACTTGTTATTTGCAGCGGCAAGGTCTGGATTGGCATTCACGAGGGCTTGTCGCATCCGCTCAGCATGATCAATATTCTCACAAAAGATGATTGTTTTGGCGAAACGGTCTATAGATTTGAGGAACTCAGTTATCTTTGCGGCGACGAGTTCAGTCCGTTTTTCCAGGATCAAGTTCCGGTCGAAGTCCATCTCGTTGTACTCACGGTCTTCGATAAGCTGGCCGTATTTGTCCGTCTTTCCCATTGTGGGACGCCATCCTTCGAGATCTTTGTCGAGACCGATGCGGATGACCTTGTACGGTGCTAGGAAACCGTCAGAAATGCCTTGCCTGAGTGAATAGGTATAGATCGGATCGCCGAAATACTCGATGTTGGAAACATCTCTGGTTTCCTTAGGGGTTGCTGTCAAACCGATCTGGGTTGCAGATGAAAAGTACTTCAGAACTTTGCGCCAAGCCGCATCGTCTGCAGCGCTGCCTCGATGACACTCATCCACAACAACGAGGTCGAAAAAATCAGGTGTAAACTGCTTATAGATATTCTGTTCTTCTTCGGTGCCGGTAACAGCCTGATACAGAGAAAGATAGATTTCAAAGGCTTTATCAACGGTTCTATTCGTGATCTTGGTCATCGCCTGACCGAACGGCTTAAAATCATTGGTCTTGGTCTGGTCGGCGAGGATGTTGCGATCCACGAGGAACAGTATGCGTTTCTTAGCGCCGGATTTCCACAACCGCCATATAATCTGGAACGCTGTGTACGTCTTTCCGGTGCCTGTGGCCATGACCAATAGTAAGCGGTTCTCACCTCGGGCTATGGCATCGACGGTTCGGTTTATGGCAACGATTTGGTAATAACGCGGTGTTTTTCTGGAGTCTCCATAGTAGTAGTCCTGGGTTGCCACCGTTTCCTGTGCGCCTGTGTAATGTTTTGCTATGCAATAACGTGCCCAGAGTTCATCGGGTGTCGGAAATTGGTCGAGCGGGATCTCCCTTTCCACGGTGCCGCTAGTGCCGGTTCGGTCGTGTTCCAGGAACGCATCGCCGTTAGAACTGTAGGCAAAAGGCACATCGAGTATCTCAGCGTATTCAAGCGCTTGCGGCATTCCATCGCCGACCGAGTGTCTGTTGTCCTTGGCTTCCACAACCGCTATAGGGATATTCGGCTTGTAGAACAGGATGTAATCCGCCTTTTTCGCTTCGCCTCGGGTGACGGTCTTGCCCAGCACAATGACGCGGCCCCTAGTGAAGTAGTGCTCCTCAAGCACCTGGGTCATCACATTCCACTTGGTTCCGTTCTCCCCGACAATTGCCGGTGTGATGAATTTCGTTCGGATGTCCGCTTCCGTTAAAGCCTTCTTATTCATTGGTCTCTGACCATAGTCCGTCTTATCACACGGCGGACTCACGCTGTTTCCTTCGGCACAAGATGTTCAAGGGTCTTCTTGTATTCCGAAATTGTTCGGCGATCTTGTGAAAATAAGAACCTGATTATCTAGCTGCTGAGCTTATCGCATCACACCGCTCTGGGTCAAGAAAAACGAGGTGTTTGGCTGATTTAAGCCTCTTGGGGTCCAGGGTCGAAAGGATGGTCGAAATTCTTTGAGCTGTGAGAAACTGCTTCGATAAGCTGTTTCGGTGCCCATTCGGAGTGGGAATCAAACCATCGGCAAAAGGTCTCATGAATGCTGGACCAGGTTTCTCCTTCCGCGACCTGTAAGTTAGAGGCCTGCTCTCTCAATCAGGGGGGCCAAGGATGGGATGCGCGATCTTAGCCAGGCCCGGGACCCTCATCGTGTGTGGTTTTCCGCTGTCCAAAATACCACCGTCTCTCAGAATCGATCTGACTCAGCCTTAGCCGATTTCCTTCAAGCAAAGCGCCTTGGAATCGGGGTGTGAGTGGGTCCTTCAATCGGGGCGGAGACAGAAACGGGGCTTCAGATCTGAAGGTTAATACCGGTGCAGGGCAAGATCGATCAAGGCGCTTCCTCTAGAAAAGACCCTACCAAAGCGGGGGATGCCCTTCTGTAGAAATGTATAGATATACTTGCATCAATGCAAACATCTTGCTGTAAACGTCGTCTCAAGGCTGGGACGCACAACGTCAGACGCAATCCTGATCAATCAATAGACTGCTCAGAACAAAAGAGAATCGGCGACTTGCCACCGTGGCAAGTCTACTCTTTGCTCTTTGATAACAAATCCTTAATCCCTTCGAGAATTTCTTTCTGTCTCTTCGCGGTCAGTCCTTCGATGAGAATCTTGGTCCCGTCTCCCGATGGGCGAACCTTGCAGCCTCCGACTTCCACGAACTTCGGCTTTCGCCCGCCTTTCTTCTTTTCCCTTTTGGCCTGGAGTGTTCGGACCTGCTTCTCGAATTCCTCGGCCGGTTCTGTTGCGATCATTTCCTCATTGTCCTGCACGTATTCAGCGCAGTTCGGTATCCGGGAGGCGATCAGAAGTCTCTTGATTCCCAGGTGGCTCAACTGAGGCAGTTGTTCCCCAAATCCTTCGTACACACGCAAGTAGTTGTAGGCCGTCCTCTCGGGAATCCCAGTGTACCGTATCCATGTAAGGAAAAGTTTCTGGGGCTTAAGGGCCTTACGCACTTCGGACAAGAGATGGCCTGTCTCATACAACGATTGCATCATGGCCCCCATAACCGGGTAGGCTTTCTGGAACAATCCAATGAAGGCATCTTTGGTGTCGCCCTCGAAGGGGACTTCCTCACCTTTGTCGTTCTTAATGGTGTCGGACTCCCGCAAGCCTTGTACGGCCTTTTCAAACTTATCGCTGGGCACGAGAGTTATAGTCTCGGCCTGTGCAGGCGTTTCCTCTTGCAAGGGTATCGTGGCAATCTCCGCAATTTCCTGCTTCGTAACCTCAATTGGTTCTTTCCGCTTAGCCATCCGTCTCTCCTCTTACGTCGCTGTCACTGGAATCGCTGGACGACATCTCATCTTACCGGTTTAGCCCGGCCACATCTTTCCACGGCACGATGCTTAACCGCCCGACGCCTCCAATGGTTCGGCACCATAACACAAGCAGAAAAAGTCGCCAATAAGTTTTCTCACCTAATTGGGTTACGCCTGGTCAGGCTTGCCCTCGGGGCATATCGATGGGAATGTCGGAATGGCAATCGGCAGGTCAATCGAAGCGAAGAGAGAAATGGGGCTTGAGACCCTGAAGTTGGGGCCAGAGTGGCACACGAGTGATCAGGTGGCTTGCTCTAAGAAATGCGGTGGCTAAGCGGGGGATGATTGTCCAGGTACATAGGCATTTTCATTCCAGTTATGAGACGTTTTCTGTCAAAGCGACCCTTCCATTCGCATGTACAGGAAATTTGAAAAGAACTTTCAACAACTGCTCCCCTGTCTTTGCAGTTACTCTCACGGTAGGCGAGGATGATTCTTCGTCTCGTTGCCATCTCTGTCGTACCATGAACAGTCGTTTTCCGAGAATTGGTCTTTTTGCGTGACGAAAATGGTCCTGTCCTGTATACTTTCGCCCGTTTCGGTAAGGATTGTGGATTTCTTATTATGAATTGGAAATGAGGATTACAACAGCTGCCGAAAGACTCTGGTTCGAGGACCAGGATATGACTGAACACCGTCTGAGGTTGCAGTTCCCTGTCGCGAATCCGGGGTGCACGCCAAGCCGGATATCCCACCATTTACCGTGGCGTCGCAGAAGAATTCCGAATCCACCTGAAATGAGCTGCGGAGACAACCCAGGATCTGACGATAAGGACTACGACAACGTGCAAATCGCCGAGCCCTTGGCTCATGACGGAGATGAGAGATGTCAGTAAGCATCATCCGTGGAACCAATGACAAACCTGTGGCAAGCGAGCTTCTGGCCAATTTGTTTCGGAAGCAGTCCAATCTCACCGGACAATTGTTCGTGGGATATCCGATCATCGGCACCCCAGAAGGGAGACTCTCGATTGATGCATTGTTGATCACACCCGAAAAAGGTTTGGTCATTTTCGATCTAGTCGAAGGAAGAGAAATACAGGACTGGAAGAATCGTCAAGATCAAGCTGCCAATTTATTGGAAGCGAAGCTGAAGGCGCACCGCGAATTGGTGAAGCGTCGCGATCTTCTGATTCCCATCCAAACGCTGACTTTCGCTCCGGCTGTCTCCGATTTGCCCGTAAACAAAGATTACCTGATAGCGAACAATAAAGGGCTCGAAAGGGCTCTCAATGAATTGGAGGAGTGGGACCCGCAAGACGCGGACCTCTTCGACAAGACTCTATCTGCTATCCAGAGTATATCCTCGATCAGAAAAAGCCGAACTAAGCGGGTAGTCGAGAAGGAAGACTCTCGTGGAATGAAATTAAAACACCTGGAGGATTCAATCGCGACCTTGGATTCCCAACAAGGAAAGGCCGTGGTGGAAACCGTGGAAGGTGTACAGCGAATTAGAGGACTTGCGGGATCAGGCAAGACAATCGTCTTGGCCTTGAAAGCAGCCTATTTGCACGCTCAACATCCGGAATGGCGTATCGCTGTGACGTTTCATACCCGCGCTCTTAAAGGACAATTTCACAGGCTGATAAATACTTTCTGTATTGAACAAACTGGGGAAGAACCAGACTGGGAAAACGTTCTGGTAATCAATGCATGGGGAGCTCCAGGAAACGCCGAGAGGGACGGCATTTATCATCAATTCTGCCGAGTTCATGACTTGCCCTACTACGATTTCCGCTCCGCGAGAAATCAAGCCAGAGGGAGAGAATTCGAATGGGCATGCGAAGAGGCACTTAGGAACACACCCAAGCCAAAACATATGTATGATGCCATTTTGGTGGACGAAGCACAAGATTTTCCCCCTGAATTCATTCGGCTTTGTTACGAGTTCCTCCGTAAGAAAAAACGCCTGGTGTATGCTTACGATGAATTGCAGAGTCTTTCAGGTGAATCACTGCCATCTCCGGAGGACATCTTTGGCAAGAATTCTGATGGGACGCCTCGCGTTAGTCTTGATGTCTCCACAACGGGATCTGCGCGAAAGGACATAATTTTACCGAAGTGTTATCGCAATTCTCGACCACTTTTGGTGACCGCTCATGCTTTGGGCTTCGGAATTTACAGGAAACCGCCTACAAGATTCTCCACAGGCCTAGTGCAGATGTTTGATCATCCAAATTTGTGGGAGGAGGTAGGATACGCGGTTGAGGACGGGCGGCTCGTGGAAAACTCCGAGGTAACTCTTGCACGTACTCCAGAAACCAGCCCGAGATTCCTGGAAGACCATTCGTCAATTGAGGATTTGGTACAGTTCCGAAGCTTCCCTTCCGAAGACGAACAAACGGACTGGTTAGTGGAACAAATACGTAAAAATCTTGAGGAGGATGAACTGCGCCATGACGATATCGTGGTCATCAATCCAGATCCATTGACGACAAGGGGAAAAGTGGGGCCTGTTCGCAAGAAATTATATGAGATTGGAATCAATAGCCATTTGGCAGGTGTCGATACAGATCCAGACATTTTCTTCAAAACGGGCGTTAAATCCGTCACGTTCACTGGGATCTACCGAGCGAAAGGCAATGAAGCGGCAATGGTCTATATTGTCAACGCACAGGACTGCCAGTCGGCTTCATCCAATTTGGCCAGCATCAGAAATCGTCTTTTTACTGCCATAACACGCAGCAAGGCTTGGGTCAGAGTCCTGGGTATCGGTGAAACTATGGAGAGGCTTGCGGACGAGTTCAGTAGATTGAAGAAGAATCAATTTCAGTTACGTTTCCGGTATCCGACTGAGGAAGAAAGAAAGAAACTGCGGATAGTCCACCGAGACATGAGTTTAGAAGAAAGAAAACGACTGAAAAAGAGAAAAGAAGGACTGGCCGGTCTAGTTCAGGATCTAGAGGCTGGCATTATTGATCCTCAAGATTTAGATGAAGACATAGTACAGAAACTGGAAGCCCTACTCATGAAGAAGAAATAAGTGTGATGCTCACTGCAAGCCAGACCAAGAAACAGATTGACGAACTCTTGAAAAAGCTAATCGAGTTTGGCCTATCAACTGATCAGAATTTTCCATTCGAAAGACACGGACCTGCCGGTTCGGTAGAGATTACCTTCCCCTCGGCGGAACGATTCTCTGTTGCCATGAAAAACATCTCGTATGTAGAAATCTACCGACGCTTAACTAAGGAAAGGGCTTATCTACTCAAAATGATTGACGGTGCAATAATCCAAATAATGTACGCTTTCAGTGGAGGTCGCCTGGAACGTCATCGGCTAGCATTTTTCCCTTCACCCGATCTGGAGGAATTCCAAAACAATCCAGATGTCTACTTGCAAGACGAGATCTACGCCGACATAGTTGCCAAGAATATTGTTCCGTTCCCTTTACGCTTCGACTTTGATATAAGAGGAGAAATCCACAAAGACCTGGTACATCCAAGATCCCACCTCACTTTAGGGCAGTACGAAAATTGCAGGATTCCTGTGAGTGCACCGCTTATCCCTTTTCATTTCTTCGAATTCATTCTTCGCAATTTCTACCATACCGCTCACCACACCTGTGGTGACGCATTGCCTCGATATACTGATACATTCGATGAGTCAATCACGTATAACGAACGCAGAGTGGTTCACGTTCAAACTCCGGTACCGGATTCAGCAGCAGTAGCAGTAGGGATGCGCGATTAGTTTTTTGTGGTGACCCTCACCAAGCTTAAGTGTGCCACAAGCACTGGCGGGACAACCAATCAAGGGAGATTCTGAATGTCTTTGAAAAATGCAAGCCTGTGGATGGATGAAGTCCCCGTGTTTCATGAGTTGCCTTCTGACCAGGCCATTCGCAAGTTACAACAATTCGGATACCTTAAGTCACAGGAGCCTGGTAAGACGCTAACGCGAGCGGGAATGAGCGCCAAGAGTGTCATCGATCAGCTGTCCTTTTGGAAGAAGAAGTCTTGGGCACACGACGGGCATGCTTTTGGCTATATCCCGCTGCTTCGGCACGATTCCCAAAAACCGGTACAAATAATGCATGTCGGGGCAATCCAACCCGACGAGTCATTGAAAGGTGCCAGAGTTACTATCCGACTCAACAGATTACGGGTCGCTAGCTATCCAGGCAGAGGGAGGCACAATATTCTCTTTGATTTCCATGCGGAAAACCACCTTAAAGGAAAAAAAGAGAATGTACATTTCAACCAAGTCTATAAAGTACAGGAAGGGGAGAGCGCAGGGATCATTGGCTACCCCATTTTTATAGGACTCAATGTGGGCCGAGAAGGCCTCCTATTCGATGGTTGCACCGTAAACGTCAAGAACGACCAAGACCAGGCCATCGTAAAGTTTCTGGATTCAGACACATTCAAGGCTGGACTCAAGCTTGTCAAGACAGCCCAACCTGCTATAGCCCCCTTAACAGACATTACCGTTGGGCTCACCAAGATGCTAGCCCACAGAAGCGAAAACCTCGGTGTTCAGAAATTCTCCATGGGCCTCAGCTTCGATCAGGTACCGGGGGGTGCCAGGTTGGCTGAGGGGGCGTACGTGGTAGTCCAGATACCGGAGGAGGATCAGGTGGTCTGGGACTGGAAGGAATGGATCTACGAACCACTGTTGGGCAGCATCGTAAGGAAAGAAGAACCGACTAAGCTGATTCCATTTAACTATGTCATGTTTGGTATCAGCCGATACACTGACTCTGACTGAAGGACGGTCAACGACTCTCTCTGGGCGTTCTGAAGAAATCCTCTGTTTTGGCAGTTCGGCGGGGATTGAAGACTCAAATATTCTTCTGGCACGGCTCGTCACCGGAAATTCCTCCCGGCTGCAAGCGGAACGCCAACAGCCTAAGATCACCCGTCAATTATGGTTTGTTGTAAAATGGCCTTGACTTTTGGTCAGAACTTTTACAAATTCCTCCAATGAAGATCGCACACGAAATTCTGCTGGCTGTAGCCCAAATCGCTGCCAGACGTCAGGACAAAGAACTCCTTGTGCTCCTCCGTCGTCGTATCCGGCCGCTGGAGGAAGATGAACCGGAACTCGCACAAGCACTTTCTCAAGCCATAGCTTCGGCTGGTGGACTGGGTGCAATGCGGAAATTCAGGAGGCTTGCGGAAAGCCCTGTAGATCCGGATTCCGGTTTGCAGCTCCTTGAAAGCATTCCCGAACCCCAAACTGATATCATTCCGGTCTTGGACCCTAACACGAAGAAAACGGTTGACGATTTCTTGAGGCAGCGGCGGCACGCCTCCGACCTGAGGCAGGCTGGCATACGGCCCCC
The DNA here is from genome assembly GCA_016212935.1 of Desulfomonile tiedjei. Taxonomy (GTDB): domain Bacteria; phylum Desulfobacterota; class Desulfomonilia; order Desulfomonilales; family Desulfomonilaceae; genus Desulfomonile; species Desulfomonile tiedjei_A. The sequence continues at coordinate 24,772 of JACRDE010000385.1, forward strand.
TTCTACAATAGCACTCCTGGGTCCGCCGGGCACGGGGAAGACCACCCTGGCTCATTGGATCGCTGCTGAACTAGGGCTTCCACTGTTTGTCTTGAACCTGGTTTCCGCTGTGACCAGCTATCTGGGTCAAACGGGCCAAAACCTTAAGAAAGCCTTGGACGAAGCCAAGAGTCAGTCCTGCGTATTTCTTATCGACGAATTTGATTCCCTCGGTCGAACAAGGGCGGACTCCGGGGACGTGATGGAAATGCAGCGTGTTGTGACGGCCCTGCTTCAGGAACTGGACAGATGGCCTGATCACAGTGTGCTCATTGCCGCTACGAATTTGCCCGAGCTGGTGGATTTCGCTTTTCGAAGAAGATTCGACAGATGGTTACGGCTTTTACTTCCGGGAGGAAAGGAGCGCCTGAGCATCCTGCAGGCACATTGCCGGGCTGTCAAGGTGCCGACCAAGTACTTGGAACTTGCCGCCATAGGTTTGTCCCAGGCTTCGGGAGCAGACCTTGCTCTTTTTGTACGCCGCGTGGCTTCTCGCCAAGTGCTGGACCGATTGCCACCGCTGGAGGCTCTTTGGGCCGAACTTCAAGAAGTTATACCTGAGTCGGAAATTCCCGAAGAGGACAAGAGACTCTTTGTCCAGAAAGCTCGGGCATTAGATCCGAAACGATTTACGTATAGAAATATTGCGCCTATCCTGGGTATCTCTCACACTACCGCCATGAATTTCTGTCGTGTCAACCCGAAATCGTAGAGGAGGAGACCGATGGCCACCAAGGATCGCTTTCCCATTCTCGGAAAAGGAGAACGGCTGGCTGAGCCAGTAAGGTTACCTCCTCGGGGTGGTGCTAAGAAACCTATACGAACATTTGAGCAGGCCCGAAAACGCCTACTGCCACAGATGAAAGACCTGCTGAACGGTATCGACCACCTCGACCCAGGTTTACGCCTCAGCAGAGTCTTCTTTCAGGTAAAACTTGACTTTGAATATCTGGCCAAGAGCTATTTTCCGGCAACGTTTTATCGGTATTCTCGATGGGAATTCGTAGGATCAAGGCCCTGGCATCAGTCGTTTCGTGACGAGATTGCCTTGAATGAGGAAAAACCGGCTCGACTCCTCTTCTTCACCGCATCAAGAATGTCAATTGAGGACTCATTTAACCGCCTTGAACGCGCCAAAGGCTTAACCGAGGCCGAGAAGGCCGACTTCATGAAAGTTGACGGACTCGGGCTTCAGGTCTCAGCGGACAGGCTTATCAATCTAACGTCTTTCAAGAAAGGCATAGTGGAACTGATCTTCCATCCACTAGATGGGAAGGCTTGGAAAGAATGTCAGAAGAAACTTGCTGTTATTGAGGATGAAATCAAGGGTTCGGAATTTTATTGGGTTTGGAAGAGAGGGGATTACCCGGAGCCCATTTTTGTTCCAGCGAAACTTGGGAGGAGGACCGTCGAGCGTTTAGGTTCCTTCAATCCCTTACGAGCTGCTAGGCCCATGCCTTCAATTTCCTTTCCGCGAATCAGGAAAACGCGTGGTGCAAAGCTCCAAGAAATGCCTCCCAAACCTGTGATGAGGAGCGTGTATCCTGAAATTGGTGTTCTTGATGGCGGCGCTGATATATCCTGTCAACCCTTGCGAGGCTGGGTAACTAACGAAGATGTTACGTCAGCATCTGAAAGGGATGAATACCTAGAGCACGGCACAGCTGTCTGTGGAGCTGCTCTTTTCGGTTCCCTGGATTCTGAAGACGCGCCTCAAGCACCCAAGTTTAAGATAAAGAGTTTCAGGGTGATACCCCCGACTGACCCACTGGCCTTATATCGCGCTCTTGACTGTGTCCGATCCATTGTTGAGAGTGACGCAAATCGTTATATACACGTTTACGTCATGAGCTTCGGTCCCGATATCGCAATCGGTGATGAAGAAATCGATAGATTTACCGTCACTCTTGATCAGCTGGCTTACCGAGAGAATGTTCTCTTCTTCGTAGCGGTCGGGAATGAAGGGGATCAGGCGCATCCGTGCAATCGGATTCAGCCTCCGTCCGATCTTGTTAACGGCGTCGGCGTTGGGGCTTTCACCTACCGTGGGCATCGCGAGGTTGTGCCTGCAGACTATTCTTGTATTGGCCCAGGCCGCCCCGGCAGTATAATTAAACCCGATCTATCAGCCTTCGGTGGGAGCGAAAGCCATCCTTTTGGGGTAATCACGGCGGGGGAAGATGACGCGGAAGTAATCCCGTGGTACGGGACCAGCTTCTCAGCACCAGTTGCGGCGTCAGTAGCTGGAAATCTCCTCTACCGCAGCTCGGATCCAGGAGTAATGAGTCCTCAAACGGCCAAGGCTCTCATGATTCACCACGTCAAGCCGTTCAAAGGTGAAAGCACGTGCAAACACGGTAGAGGGCCGTTACTGTCCGCCGCTGAAGACCTGATGGCTTGTGCTCAAAATGAAGTCAAGACTCTTTACAATGGTGAAATCGAATTGACTCAATGCATGCGGTTAGGCTTACCCTTTCCGGACGGTCTGGACTACGACGGACGTATTCAGTTTCAGTGGACGGTGGTCTACTCGTGCGGTGTTTGCCCCAATACCCCTGATGATTATACCTTGGCGGGTATGGACCTAGTTTTTCGCCCCAATGCCACCCTGTACAGATACTACTGGGGGAGTTCGGAGCGCAACCAATATGAGGATGTGGACGAACGAATCAATCCAGAGCGTGCATCTCAATTAAGATCCGAGGGCTGGCGCCGTGGTGGCAATCCGGCTAGCCTGACCTTCAAGAAGGAACATCAACTACGTGAAGAGGGCAAGTGGGAGACAGTGATCATAGGTCGTCGAGCTACCCGAGCGAACAATGTCTATCGTCCTTCCCTCGATCTACATGCGATACCGAGGGGAGACTGGGAGCATGCCGGGCCGGGTTACCTGAGCTATGCGGCTGTCGTATCTGTGAAGGTCTCGGACAAATCTGTAGAACTCTACCAAAGAGTGAGGGAACAGATTTCTCAATTGGTCCCCGTCCGACTGAGAGCCCAGGCACGATCCCGGATCATATAAGGTCCTTACGTCCAGAACTGAGATCTGCCACGGAGACTTATTTACCCCTGATTCGATCACGGAAAGACTCGGATGCATAAACGGAGGGTAACAATGGAATTATCGGATGAATTCCTCTTCAAGTTTCTGCTGTCAAATCGATTTGGTCATTTCAGTTGTGTAAAGAGTCTCGCCAAGTGGGAAGTCCCATCGCAAGACTTGCCAGGGACATGGATGCCTAAGATCGCAGGGAAATTAGTGCCATGCCAGACTGGGTATCATTTGGCTCGCAAGAAGGATTTGATCGAGTGGATAGGACCACTGCTCTATGTTGCTGAGCCAAGGGGGCAGTTGACTCCGTCGGATCGGAAAGTGGTTGCTTCTGAGGTTCGACTATTGTTTCGGGTTGAAACCTGGAATGACAGAACAGCCAGATTGTTTGCGGCAGACTGTGCTGAGCACGTCTTGGCCTATTATCAGTACATAGATGTCATCAATCCCCAACACACGAGTATTAGGCAAGGAATCCAAGATCTTCAGCAAGCGATCCAAGATGCCCGAGCTTGTGCTGACGACCTCATCAGCCCTTCGGAGATGTTGAAAAGTGCTAAACTGGCAGATTACGCCGCCAAGCGTTTGGGGCATTTGATTCTGGGAAGCAAGGATTATGCCGCAGCGTGGGCAGCGGCACTGTCGACAAAATGGGCTACATCGAAAGAGAAACCATGGGTTGCTGCAAGGAAGGCCTCAAAGTATGCAGCAGCATGCGTAGGTATTGTCGAACTTGCCCCAGCTATGATAACTCAGGCCTGTAATCAAGTGGTGATGCAGTTAGCTTCTCGTGACCCAGACCAAGAACTGGGCGATTCAGCTGGGGATTCCGAGCGGAAGTGGCAAAACGATCAATTGTGGTCTCGTCTCAACAGAGCATGTTGAATGCAAGCGCTAGAGTTTCTTTGACGGTCCAATCACCTTACGTTCTATACCACCACGTTAACTCAGTGCCATTTTTGCAGGAACAGAAAATCTCACGAAATTCTCTGTGATCTCTTTGGTCACTTCTTTACACGCGCGCCTGTGGAGCGGTCGCCTTGGAAAGTGAACCCGAGGCCATGGCGAAAAAGGAAGAACGTCTTTAGCATTGATCCCAAGTCAGTGCGGCTCCGCCATTCCTCGATAGTCATTATTGAAAATCAACGGGCAAAGGGACCGACAGAATCATCGCCGTTATCATGACCATTTCCATGATCTCACGAACCTTTCGCTCTTCTTCCGCCGCTGTTTCGATCCATATCGAGTCATGAATACAGGCGACTATCCGGGCGTCCAGCCCTCTTTCCTTGAGTTCGGCACTGAGTCTGACCAGAGAAGCCTTGAGAAGATGGGACTCGACTTGCTGTAACAATGTCGCCTTCATCTCACGCATCAGCTTGTCGCTCTCTCTTTTGGGGAATCGACGGATGCGGCCTGTAACCGGATTCTTGAGCACCCGTTCTGAGGGTCTGGGCTCCGTGAGCGTGGCGAACTCTCCATTGAAATAGGGATGAATGCTCTTGTAGGTTCCGAAGAAGGTGTCGATGTAGTTTTCGGCCTGGGATTCATCCGCTCCGCCCGGCAGTCCCTGCTCTTTCCACGATGCGGTGATCTCTCGGGCCAAAGCCCGCGACCCCTGCCCGAAAATAATGCCGAAGTTGATCGGCTTGGCTTCCTCACGGCTGCCCAGCCCCATCATTTGCCCTGTGCGGGTATGAAGATCTTCGCCGGCGAGAAACAGGCGCGACAGCTCAGGATCTCGGCTCAAGTGGGCCAGAATCCGCGCTTGGCAAGTTTTCCAATCGGCTTTGACCAGGGTGCGGCCCGGCGGGGCGATTAGAAGAGGCCGGTATTTCTTTTTGTCGATGCTCTGCACCGGCGGATCTGAGGCCACGATACGGCCTGTGGATGCACGAGTCATCCGCCACACAGGATGAACTCTGTCGGCTCCCGCACCAGCCTCAAGGAATCGTACATCCCGTGTGAGCTTTCGCCAAAGTAAGATTTGTGCCGCAAGCTCGATGCCATGTTCCTCGGCCAGTTCCTTCAGATCATCGTCGTCTATTCGGAAGCCGCGCCCAATACCCTCGGGAAAATCGACACCCTTGTCATGCAGGTACCAATAGGTCTTCCGGGCAGAAAAGAGGTTACGGGACCCAAAATCGAGTTGTGATTTCAACTGCTCAAGCTGTAATCTGGCGGCCGCAAGGGAGTTACAGCAGGCGGCCTGATTGACAGCGATACCGTCCAGGTGCATGTGCACAAGGACTGATGAGACAGGAAGTTCGACTTCCCGATAAAGCCGGAGCAGGTCCGAATCCATCTTGGCCCGCAGGACTTCCGACAAGTCGTAAACGAGCCCGGCGTCTTTCTCAAGGCAATGATGCAGGAACTCTGGATAGCCCTGTGCGAACAGGTCCTCCCCCATGTAAGGATAGTCCTTGTAGAGGTACTCACGCACAAGAGCGCTCAAGCGGTACCCGTGGTCATCGTCCCGGCTCGGATCGAGCAGGTGGGCCATGAGCCGAGTATCCCAGACTCTGAGCGGATCGATCTCCAAGCCCCGGATCTCATAGACCTCCCGCATCCTCTTGAGCCCATGAACCGCCACAGGAAAGCGCTTGCCGGTGTATAGAATCCCTACTGCGGAGTCCAATTCACCCCGTGGAGCGGTGATGTAGCCCGCGCCCGTTTCAGGTCCGTAGTACCCAATGATAACCGAGTCATCCTCGGGCACAGACAGCGGAACACTCAACCCGACGAGGGAATCTTTATTGACCGTGCTCAGGAAGCTCTTCAGATCCACGAATCTCCTGCTCCTCAGGCGTAAGCCCCATGAAATCTCTATTTCCGGGGCGGTAGTTAAGACTTAGATCTCGGGGAATTCCTCTATTAATCTATACTCCGAAAGAGGAATCTCTGAACCGCAGAGCGGACCAGAGCACTATTAAATCTAATCTGTACGCCGAGAGAACTTATCAGTAGGTACTACAAGAACTCGATTTCGTTGGGCACAACCCAGCCTAAAAACAGGGGTTTTTCTAGTACCCATTCACACGTTCTCTCCTGGATTTTTGTCGGAGAGTAAACCGACCGACTCCAGGTGCTCCAGATACCTCTTGGCGGACCTCCGGGAGATCTTGTAGCCGCGTGCCGCTGTCTCTGATTCTATCTCCGCCGCTGAAGGAATACGGAAGGCTCGGTTGGCGATGGCAGCCTCAACCCTCACAACGAGCAGGTGCAGATAGATCGTTACCGCCGGATGGTCGATCCGCTCCAATGTCCCCTCCGCCACCATGGATTGCGGAAAGCAGACGTACTTCTGGGATATCTCCGGTGGCGGCTTGTGGGTGAAGTAGACCAAATGGGAGCGCTTCCCCATGCACCTGTTGCGAAAGTTCTTGATGAGCTTAGCGGCATCGTCACGATAGTTGTCCAGGAGCCTCACGAAAGCTTCCTTCGGGACTGCGTAGTGCGGTGACCCAAAGTCATGAAGCCGAAGGTCAAACACAGCCGACACTTCCCTCACCGCCTTGCTCAAAGGCATCTTTTGTTCACCGTAGAAGATCTGGAGTAACTCAAATAGGTCCACCCGGTTGAGTCGTTTCTGGTCGTTCTTCTTCCTTTGCAGATTCAGAGGGCATTTGATGCGCTGGCATCTCCGCGACCGGCAACTGAAACCCACGCCCACCTTGCCGTCGTACATGAACGCGCCCATCCGAAGAGCCCGAACGTACCACCGCTTCTCCACCTTTTCATCAACCTGGTCGGAGAATCGGCCTTGGTGCTTCCCGGCCAGACAGTCGAAGAGGTAATCGGGGCTTACCTGAAGCCCGAACCGATGACGCAGGAATTCCTTGGTATCGGCCCACCATCTCAGGTGCCTTATGACTCTCGGATCAAGTCTCCCGTCCTGATCTGGCTCGGGCTCGTAAGGCTCGTACATGTCCGGGTGCCACACTTCAGTGGGTGGGACGGGCTGCTCGTCGGGATGGAAGACAGCGAAGCGCTCCCCATACTCCTGCCAGAGCTTCAGCATCCATTTCTTTCTTTCCGTCGGATCTTCAGGGATACTCACCAGCGTGGCCTCCACAGATCAGACTCTCAAGGATGGTTTAGCTAACTCCCGTTGTCGCGACATGCGTTCTTAAAGCCCCCTGAGAACGATTCTGAAGGACTTTCTTGAAGAAGTAATGGTCGAATGTGTCTCTTTCGTGAGATTACCAAATGATAAATATAAGTTAACGTATATCGGTGTATTATCAACTCCTTGCAAACATGTCCGCTACGATATTTGTCGCTCCCAGGACTGTCCGTACGGGAACACGAACGAAAAGCCTCCTGAGAGGTAATTTTAGTGATTTTGAGGTGTTGTGGCATTTACTCTCAATAACCACTGATTCGTTCAAATAAAGTTGGTCTCGGGGGTTGGTCGGGCAGTTCGAGTGGTTTAGGTGCGGCTTTGCACTCAAGTGCGACCGATGACAGACCTTTCCTCATAAAAGAGTGGAGCTACAGGATGTTTTGTCGTTGAGCATCCAGTCTACCCACGAGAACGGTCGCGAATCTTTCCTATGCCGATCTGCATCAGATCCTCGCCAATGATCAACTTCCCGGAAAAGTTGTGCTGCGCCTCCCGCAAACGGTCTATCGGTGTATTTCCTGGACCGATATGGCTGAGAATCAACGTCTTAGCGCCACACTGCTGCGCGACTTTTCCGACCTCCTCAATGACCGTATGAGCGGATATGGCGTGAATGTAGAGCGGCCAAGCGGGATCTCCTTGCTTGACGCCTTTGAACGCGGTGTCAATCCAAGTCTTGTCGATGACCTCGTGAACGAGGACATCGGTGTCCTTGGCTAATTTTTGGAGATTCCCCTTGGTATTAGGACCGGTATCGCCGGAAATGACGACTGATCCGTCATCAGTGTCGAAGCGGAAGGCGAAAGCCGGATAGACCTGGCGATGATCGACCAGAATGGCCGAAACGCGGACAAGATCGTCTTTGTAAATTTCAAACGGATCCATCGCCGGACAGGTTTCGGCATCAGTCCACACTTTGGTCGGGTCGG
>JACRDE010000390.1 GCA_016212935.1 Desulfomonile tiedjei
AGCTCACAGGAGGGTTCCTGACATCTCATGCAGTTTACAGGGACAAAGATTCCTTCTCGTTCCCATTTGACCACATGAATCCTACCTTTAGACGGACAGCAGTATCCCTCATGCTTGAGCGAGCAGTATGTCTCACATGCTCGGCAGCCCGAGCACTTGCTGGCGTCCACAATCAACGTTTTGATCATGGGATTCTTTCCTCTCTGATATCCAGATACCATGCATACAAATCTGGAATAGCTTTCGACTACGTCCTCAAAACGGCAGCAGGCCAATCTCGATGCTGCTCTTGATATCTTCAGTTGAGCGGCCTCGCCCCAGGCAGTTTTCAACACTCTTCTGGACCAAGAAACAGAGAAGGGCATTGTTCTCAGCCGAACTGTCCAGGATCTCGATGTCCTCGACGATGGCTCGGTTATCGGCCCTGTAATAATGCGAAATCAATCCCTGAGGAGATTCAAGCGAGGCGAAACCTACGTTGCCGATCTGCGAGGGCAGAGTCCGAAAAGCAGGTCCTGTAAGCTTATCCTGCGAACAAAGTTCAACCATTTTTTCAGCAGCCTGAATCGCCTCCACGAGAAGCGACCAATACGCCGCAGCTGCCTCGAAATGGGGAAATGCACCCAATGTCTCGATCAGCAGCTGTCTTTCCTGCTCCGCAAGAGGATGCTCCAGTTCGACACCGGTGTTCAATCGAGCGAGAGGGCCCACAAAATACAGCCCGCTCGAACTGTCCGTTCCAAGAGTGCCCCATCCCTTATCCTTCAGAAACGCGAATGACTCGTAGGACCAACTTTCCTCGTGAAAACCTATTCTCTCGAACACTTTGTCTTGCGGAATCCGGTCTGTCTCTCCGCCTTCCGGTCTTCTCACGACTAAGTTCTCATCTTTGTGGTTCATTGCGAGAAATGCTATGGGAGGAAATCGGAAACCTGAGAGCTCCTCCATGAATTCCGGTCTTCCAAAAACTCTCTCTCGCAGGACCTTTGCCAAGTTGACGGAAAACTCCACACAATGCATGGCGATCTCAGAGAGCCGGTCGTAGTGGATGTCTTTCAAGAACCGACTTACGCCGCCCGGCACAGCCGACAACGGATGATCCGCCCGCCCTCCTAGTATTGTAGCGGCCTCCTGAACCACAGCCACGCACTGCATGATCTCGAGTACGATTTGATCCGGGATCAGCGACCCTGTCGTGTGACTTGAGCGAATAGCATAGTCGGCGAACGGATTGGACTTGGCTGACAAGAAGAAATAGAGTTTTCGCAAATGATGCCTTAAATATTGAGTCTGAAGAAATGCCTCTCTCATGTTTATGGCCAATTGCGGCGGTTCAACTTGAAAGAGTCTGTCCAGTGCCATTGCGGACACGAGATGATGGGCAGGTGACAGCATGCCCAGGATGCGTGGCAGCTCTTCCGCCGGGCGGCCTTTTGCCATACGTGCAATATTTCTGGGACTCGTTATTTGAAAGTAAGCCTTTGGATGTTCGTTGCCACTGACGATTCTGACTCTGGCCGGCCGCTCCTGCCATCTCAAAGGCTCCAGAGTAACGGTTTGCATGTTGCTATTCCTCCACCGAAGCCGACATGAGAGCGCACTGGGCGGGTAGAGTGTATCTGTAGAAAGTGCCCGATAGGTCTACAAATTTGCTCGAAATTTCCTCAATCTCGGATGCATCCGCTGAGTCGAATGTGGAGCTGATGGCTGACACCATTTTCCCACCAGGATCGAATACGGCTTCAGGTTTTCCGAAGCAGCCCCGGCAACCCACTCCCACAGCCGTGCATACGCCCCCGCAACCTTCGCGTGTAGCGAGACCCTGGCAAATCAAACCTTGTTCCAGGAGACATCGGCCCGAATCGGGATTTATCTGGTAAGCCCTCTGAAATGCAGAAAATTTCTTTTCCTCTTTGACTCTGGAACAACTCGCGCAGACTGCCTTTTCTCCGCCAAACACGCTCCCAGACGGCGGCAATAGGCCGGATGACACGCTGAGACCCATAGCTTCGGGCAATCTTGATATCGCGAATGAAATTCTGCTGGGAGCTTCTCCTTCGCATAGCAGCGACTGCAGCGCCGCCCAGAGGAGCCCCTGCGTCGGAGGGCAGCCAGGGAGGAAATAATCCACTGTTACAGCACCGGACAAGGCAGAAATCACTGCCTCGGTGTTTGGGAGACCAGGATCTTCTTGTGTATCCTTTGATGCATCTAGAGTCTCTGGGGCAAGATTGATCAATCCGGGCAATCCGCCGAATGCG
>JACRDE010000402.1 GCA_016212935.1 Desulfomonile tiedjei
CATGGGGCCTGGAATACTCCGGAGATTGACTGAAGCGAGAATTGCCGTTGACTCCATAGACATCATCTTGCTTACGCACTTCCACCCGGATCATGTGTCCGATTTGCCGCCTTTTCTTTTCGCGACGAATTACGAGCATGGTCCGGTCAGGCAGGCGCCTTTTCATGTGTTAGGTCCGGAAGGGTCGAAGACGTTTTACGATAAGCTTGTCCGTGTTTTCGGCAAATGGATCGTCCCGAAAGGGGACAGGCTGCGTATGCAACAATTGGACGCAAGGGCCCCTGATGAAGTACATTTCGAAGGGTTAGGGGTGACCGTAAGATCGGCCCCTGCTGAACACACGTTTCCCAGCCTGTCGTACAGAATCGAAGCAGAGGGTGTTTCGGTAACTATTTCGGGCGATACGGACACTTCCGAAAGATTGATGGAACTCGCGGCAGACTCAGACATACTAATATGCGAGTGTTCTTTTCCGGATGAAATGAAGGTCAAGGGACATCTCATTCCTTCGGAAGCTGGCGAAATAGCTCAGAAAGCGCGAGCCAAGAAGCTCATGCTCACCCATTTCTACCCGCCTTGCGACGAAACAGATATAGTTTCGCAGGCTGCGGCGAAATTCTCGGGTGAGGTGATAAAGGCCGAGGATTTGATGATCCTGGAGTGTTAGGAGTTGACGGACACGCTTTCTTGGTCTAATTCGGGCGATGCGAAGTGGGTTCCCAGGTTGTCGACTGGGAAACCGCGACAATCGCGTCCCCGAAACGTGCCACTGCGACGGTTACATGCATCCTTTCAGGTGGTCGGGGTAACCGACGAATCTTGGTTGTCATTGCGAGCCCAGCGAAGCAATGACATGTCGTACAGACTCGTTGCCCTGCGTAAGTGAATGATTGCCATTGGATCAGGATTCCCGGTGACTGGCGCCTCGCTGTGAGAGTGGTCACTGCGGGGGCGAGAGCCCGTCACGATTTCGCACACTGCTATTACGGACATTGCTTCGTCTTTTCAATCGTCGTAATGACACGCGTGCTTTCCAAGTGAATAGCAATGGGGTTATAGTACAGCAATGAAGCTCCTGGGGAAAAGCGTGGGAAGATTTGTCTTCTCGGTCTTCTTTTTGGTTCCTTTCATTATAGCGCTTGAAGTGCCCATATTTCTTTCAGGGGCAGCCCTGGGCACATACCTGGTTTTTTCTAAGAACCTTCCTGTCATCCCTAATTTGGAATCGTATGAGCCTCGCACAGTCTCGACATTTTACGCTGACGACGGCACTGTAATCGGTGTTTTCTATAAACAAAAGAGATTCGTGGTAGACCTTTCCCAGATACCGCCTCATGCGATCAAAGCGTTTCTCGCTGCTGAGGACTCGAGGTTCTACGAGCACTCCGGCGTCGACTGGATGGGCATAACCCGAGCAATGTTACGGAACATTGCCGCTGGAAGAATTACTCAAGGCGGCAGCACCATCACGATGCAGGTGACCAAGAATTTCCTTCTGAGCAGGGAAAGGACCTACGATCGAAAAATCAAAGAGCTAATCCTTGCATCCCAACTGGAGAATGTGTGGGGCAAGGACAAGATTTTGCACGTGTATCTGAATGAGATCTATCTCGGTGAGGGATCTTACGGCGTCGAAGCGGCCGCACGCGGCTATTTCGACAAACCGGTCGAGCATCTGTCTGTTGCAGAGGCGGCCTTACTGGCCGGCCTGGTGGCGAGCCCGGCGCGCTTTAATCCTTTCAAGAGCGAAGAGCTTGCCAGGCAGAGACAGCTCACTGTGCTGGGACGCATGCTAAGGGCAGGGTTCATCACCCAGGAGGATTACCAAAAGGCTCAGAGCGAGCCGTTGAAATTCAAGAAGGAAGCTGCGCGGCCTTTCGATCTTGTACCGGATTTCGCCGAAGCAGTCAGACGTTACATTGTGAGAAAGTACGGGGAGGACAGACTCTACAACGAAGGCCTGAAAGTATTCACGACATGCCGCGTGGATTACCAGCGACAGGCGCTTGAAGCAATGGAAAAGGGCCTCGAAGAGATACGCTCCCGCCAAAAGAACCTGGCAATTCTTAGGAATGTTCCAAAGGAAGAGATCCCGGAATTGCTCCAAAAGAGAAACACCCCGGAACTTCAGGAAGGCAAAATCTATCAGGGCGTAGTCACCAAGGCGACGGTTACCAAGGCCAAGCAGATGGATCTGGAGGTCTGGCTAAGTAAACGTTTGAAAGGAATTGTTCGGCTGGATCGTCCGAACCCCGCGTACAAAGTCGGGCAAGTTCTCGCATTGCGTTTCGAGCGTTTCGCTGATGAAATACCTGTTTTTTCTCTGGACAACGACCCTAAGCTTCAGGGTGCGTTGGTTTGCATTGAGAATAAGACAGGCTTCGTGAGGGCGTTGGTAGGCGGAGCTTCAGGTGACCATTTCAAGTTCAACAGAGCTACCCAGGCGAAGCGTCAGCCGGGCAGCGCTTTCAAGCCCTTGGTCTATTCTGTGGCAATCGAGGAAAAGAGCTACAGCCCTGCGACCATCATAATTGATGACCCAATCGAAGTGGAGTTGGAAAACGCCGACGAAGATTGGAAACCCAGAAATGCCGGAGGAAACTTCCTGGGGCCTCTCAGTTTTCGTCGAGCCTTAGAGCTATCGCGAAACATCTGCACCATAAAGATCCTCATAGATGTTGGGATTGATCCTGTGATCAAGCTGGCCAGACGTATGGGGATTACATCAGCTTTGGGGCGGAATCCTTCCATCAGTCTAGGGACTTCCGAGGTCAGCCTGTATGAGCTCACCTCCGCGTACACGGTGTTCCCCAACAGCGGTGTCCACGTGGAGCCGGTGCTTGTGAAAAGAATAGAGGATCGTCTGGGAAACGTGTTGGAAGACAACACCGAAATACCTTTGCTCGATGAATCCGAGATCCCAAGGCCTGTACCCCGCGAGGAATTTCGGGAGCTGGTGGCGACTGCATCCCAAAGACAAGGTTTTCAAGGAGATGAAGAGCAGGAACTAAGGCAGGACACACAGCGCAAGCAGGCCGGAAAGGCAAATATCTCAGAAGAAGAGATTACTGAAGAGCGCTCGGGTGCCAGGCGGGTTACCGCCGCACTTTCCCCTCAGACATCGTATATAATGACCCAACTCCTGCAGGGAGGAGTAAGACAGGGCACAGGCTCAAGAATGAGCCACTATTTGAAGCGCAGAGACCTGGCAGGCAAAACCGGCACCACGAACAACGCCGAGGACACGTGGTTCGTCGGGTTCAGCCCTGATTTTACCACAGGCGTTTGGGTTGGCTTCGATGAGAAACGTCCTCTGGGAAATCGAGAAGAAGGGGCCCGTGCAGCTCTCCCCATATGGGGGTACTTTATGAGCGGCGTGCTGAAAGATCGACGGGAACGAGAGTTCCCGGTGCCCCCGGACATCACGTTCAAGGATATGTTGACTTTTAGCGGTAGCCCTGGCGAGGGATTCGTTCCCAAAATGGTCAGAGAGCCTGTTTATACGCCATTTGCAGGTATCACACTTATCACCTCGCCAAATGACCCTCCTGAAGAATTGGCTCAGTACAGAGGCATAGTCTTTCCAGTAACACCTGCTCCCGAACAATCACCCTATGGGGCATTACCGCAACAGCCCCACACGTCTCCTGCTGCTGTTTACCCTGTTCAACCCGGAACTGCTGTTCCTTTGCATCCAATGGACGGCAGGAATCTTTTTCCCACGCAGCATCCGCCCCCTCCACCAGCTCAGCGGCCTGCCACGCAGCCGCAGCAGTGGAATCCGGGAGCTGCCGAACCAAGGCGGC
>JACRDE010000403.1 GCA_016212935.1 Desulfomonile tiedjei
ATTGTGAGGCAGAACCGCGTTGAATGCAGCCAAAACATTTTCCTGGTACTAGACGCGGGAAGGATGATGACGGCGCGCGTAATGGGTAAGACAAAGCTGGATTTCTCCATCGAGGCCAGCCTTCTCCTGGCCTATGTGGCCCTTGAACTGGGCGATAAGGTGGGCATCACCTCAGTGGGCCAGGAAGTGCTGAGTTTTCTCCCACCGTCAAAAACGCCCGGACAGTTCGGCCGAATGCTCGAATCCCTTTATGCGCTCCAGCCGAGGCTGGAAGAGCCGCGCTATTATCTGGTTCTGTCGGATTTATCCACGAGGCTGAGACGCAGATCCCTGGTGGTGATTTTCACGGACCTGATCGATGAAAGGGCCTCGGAGGGATTGATCCGGTACAGTCTGGGATTGCTCCCTCGGCATCTGCCTCTGGTGGTTGCCATGTCGGACACTGAAGTGATACGGATTGCGGAGTCTGTCCCTGAGGAGAAATCCGATCTATACAGGAAAGCCGTCGCCTCGGAAATGCTGGTACGCCGAGAGCGCCTGCTCGCTCGACTGCGAACGGCAGGCATACTCGTGCTTGACACGCCTCCAGACAAGATTTCCACGGCTGTCTTGGACAGATACCTGGAAATAAAGACCAGAAATGCGCTCTGATACGAATTCGCTTTCAAATCAGTAAGATTCGGGGAGGAACTTCTTTCAAAAAGGTCCTCCCCGATTCTTCCATGTTTGAATGCGAACTGCTATGAGTCGCAACTGAATCTCCAAGGACGAGGGGCTGCCGGACAACCCAAGACTGATACCGGGGGTTCCCAGGCTCCAAGCATGGGAACGAGGAGAGAATCAACTTAACCGGGGCACATCGCCCTAGTAGAGATTCGCAAAGACTGCTAATGAGCCTTGTCGGAGAGCAGGTTGTCCTGTTTCGGATGTTTGCCCATCCAGGTCACGTTGCCGGTTTCTATGTCGTAAAGCGCTCCTTCCACTCTCAGCTTTCCGGACTTGATCCTTCCCACCGTTATCGGGCTGGTCCGGAAGACATCTTCAATGGCCTGCCACACATTCGCTTTTATGGCCTCGTTGAGGAGAGCTTCGCCTGTAGCAGTGGGATTGCTCTTCTTGGCAGCAACTACAGCCGGCAAGATGCTCTTGCCTATCGGAATAATATTTCCATGAAGGTCCGCATTTGTTACCACCGCAGTGACTGCTCCACACTTCGTGTGCCCCAATACGACCAGAACAGGGGTTCCAAGGTGATCCACAGCATACTCGATTGACCCTGTCTCATCGCCGTTCGCGACGTTTCCAGCGACTCGAATCACGAATATGTCACCAACTCCCCTGTCAAACAGGACTTCCACAGGTACCCTTGAATCAGAACATGAAAGGATCGTGGCAAATGGTTGCTGACCTTTGGTCGCCGTCGAATTGCGGCGTGCCACATCCTCATTAGGATGCTGTTGGCTTGAAGCGATAAATCTGGAATTGCCTTCTTTGAGCAGCCGCAGAGCCTCGTCGGCAGACATTGCCGGCGCATCTCCTGCGGCCCAGCAAAAACACGAACAACAAACCGCTACTGTCACTACAATGGCGAATACAGTCCTCATCAACGCCTCCGGAAATAGTCATTCTTACTTACTCTGATACCAATGCGCGTTCAAGTGTGTTGAACTTTAGGGTCGCAGACATGACCGTTTCTGGCATGTCTCCTGGGCTGCGAACGACACGCTTGACTTCGATTCAGGAACCCGCCCGAAACAGCGATCACTGATGCTACTTGTCAAACTACGCATCAGTACAGAATGTCCATAATTTGTAGCAGCTCGATGAGAATTTTTCCATCAAATTTGAGGAATCTTCGTGCTGACGCAGACCGTGAAGAATGTTATGATGCTCGTTCAGATTCATACAAGGAATAATCCCGGAGGACCTTCTTCACCAAATAGGGTTCCCCAAGTCTTACTAATTTGAAAGCAAAATCGTACAATTCCAATTCGCCATTGGATGTTCAGGCACGGCGGGGGGCGGCATACCTCCTTGTCTATGGGCGGCACGGCCTGACATCGCAGTGGAGGCATACTGTCTGTCTTATGCGAGCAGTTGTGAAATTGTATGAAAAGTCTTGGAGCCCGGCAGGATATATGGAGACTCAATGCGCGAGATCCTGCTCAAAGGAGGATTGGACATGGGAACCCAGTGTGGCGGAGCAATGAGGAGAGTCGCTTTTCTTACGGCGTCACTGTTGGTGGGAAGCACTTTTCTTGCCTCAACACTTTTCGCCGAAACCGCCGAGCTTTCTGTGGGGCAGACTATATATGTTCCAGCCTATTCGTATGTCCGAATTGGCGAGAGAGCCCACCAGTTTGAGCTGGCGGTAAATCTGTGCATTCGCAACACAGACACAACTCGGGCGATTACGATTCTCTCTGTTGATTATCATGCTGCGAACGGCAGGATCCTCAAGCGCTATCTTGATAAGCCGGTAGAGCTCAAATCTCTGGCTTCAATGGATTTCTACCAGGAGCCATCCGACATTAGTGGAGGATTGGCCCCATCGTTCATCATCAAATGGAAATCTGTAAACCGAGTCTCAGAGCCGATCGCTGAAGCCGCCATGGTTGGTGACAGATCCGGCCTTGGAGTATCATTTATGTCTGTAGGAAAAGTAATTAAGGATACGCCAGATTAACGGAGAAGCGGACAAGCATCAGCGGTCGAGTCATACCAACTCCCATGGCGGGAACCGCAGCAACGAAAAATGAAAACGGCGCACAAGGACCGGCATCTTGCCGGTCACTATCAAGTCCGTTTTATAGGGGTCTGCATCCAAACGATGTGGGAAGCCACTAACCGCCACTCAAGGACGTAAAATCGGGGAAACCCTTCTTGTAAGCGGTGTTCCCCAAATTCTTACTGCTTTCAACGAGCATTGGTATTACGAGTGGCGAGGACACACGAGTACAACGGAGATATTGTCGTCTCCGCCGTGCGAGTTTGCGGCCTGAACCAGGTTGTCGCAGGCAGCCTGGGGATCCTTGGCCGATGCGACTATCTCGAGAATCTCTTCATCGTCCATCATATCTGTCAGCCCATCCGAGCACAGCAACAGGCATTCGTCATCTTGTCGGGACCTCACAAATACTTCAATTCCGACGTCTTCCGTGACCCCAACAGCCTCGGTAAGACCGTGTCGCTGATGGTGATTTCGTGCCTGTACCTTTGTTAAGAGCCCTTTTCTAACCCAGTCGGCAACGAAGGTGTGATCTTCCGTTAGCTGGGTTATCCTTTTACTTGTAATGGAATAAGCACGGCTGTCACCAACGGGCGCTATCACCATCTGGTGATCGGCCATCAGAGCAAGCACCAGGGTTGTCCCCATTTCACTCCACGCAGTGTTGCCTGCCGACTTGTTGAATATGACTCCATTAGCCTTTCTTATGGCCGCCCTGACGAGGAGAGCACGATCCACATCAGATTCCAGCCTTTCTTCTATAAGTGAGGACACTAGCTTCACAGCAAGAGCGCTTGCCACTTCCCCAGCCTTGTGGCCTCCCATTCCGTCCGCCACAAGGAAGAGTCCAGCTTCTTCATTTACGTAAAGGCAGTCTTCATTCGTTCTTCTCACGTTACCGACGTCCGTCAGACAGCCGGTTTTCCATTTGCGCGGCCTGTAAGACATTGCGATCTTTTCTTCTTTTTTGTTTTCGATAGCCTGCCAATGCAGGTGCTCTCGGAGCTTCTTCTAGGAAAAGTATGTCGTTCAAGCCCGTCGCGCAAGACGAAACTGTGCACCTGCCACGATGAAGGTGAAAAACCAATCCTAAAATGCGGGAATGCGGGTGTCAACGAGATTGCAGTTCAAAAACATCTTCCCACGAAGGCAAACTCCGTAAGAAATACTGATACCATTTCGCATTCAAATATGTAGAATCGGGGAGGCACTTCTTGTAAGAAGTGCCTCCCCGAACCCCACCTCAAGAATGCGCATTATTATTACGCTAGGGGAGTTTGGTACAAGAATGCCAGCCAGCTGCAAAATGCCAATGATCTAAGCAAATTTGTCCCAATGCCCAAGCCAAGGCACCCAAGCACACAGGGATACTGACGGCAGGGGTCTTTCTCTACCCATCAGTGCTGAACGCGGCCAAAAGAACCGGAATGTGGGGGGAGGAAATTAAACCGCTTCGGCGAGAGCCTTCTTTATCAGGGCCTCTTCTTGACTCGCCAGGCTAGTTCGGATCAGCTTGCCGTCATACTCCTTCAGCTTTTCCAGAACCTTCTCTGAGCAGACCTCCCCGCGCACCGCAAGAGCCAGTGCTGCTGACCCCGGTACGACGGTTTCACTCAACTCCCGGACCAAATCAGCCGGAACTCCCACGTCGGAATATCGAGCGGCAGCTGTTCCCAGAATCCAGCCCATCACCAGGCCGACCTGAAGGCCGACGGCGATCCCAGCAAGTCCTCCGGAGGAAAGTATCCAACCAGTCAGGGCACCCAAAAAGCCGAAATATACCGCGGAACTGGTAGGAATCTGCGAAAAAGTGTCCATGGCTTGTTGAACTGTGACCGTGCCATCGGCATCCCTTACGACAAGCACTGCATCCTCAAGCTCGATCACGCACTTTTTTTCCAGATCATCCATAGCAGTGAGTAAGGCATCCGCCTTGTAACGTTCCTGGAATCCCATGACGACAAGTTCATGCATTTCTCTTCTCCGCAACCGTTACTTATTAGTAAGTTACCAGACTATCCGCATAGTCGGGGCAGCCTGTTGTAAATCATTTGATGAGCAGTACCACTCTCAGGAACCAGGGACGAGCACTCTCCCATTCGTGGGTGACCCTATACCCAGCGCCCGGCGAGACATCAGACTATCAACCGCCTATGTTAGAAGGCGTCTAAACCACCGATGAATAGAGGTCGGCGCGTTCCTACACCCCTATCTACAACCAGGGATTGCTCTTCGGAAGATTTACCATGATGGCGAAGCATAAACCCTCATCGGGTGCTGAGTCAACGACAAACTTGGCTTCCGTCAGATAGGATGGTTTCCCATGGCCGTAACCATTCACTTACGAGCGGGAAAGAGTATGAGCAATGACACCGTTGAGGGCTGGCCAGTCTTGCCTTTAGTGAGAAAGACTTAAATCATTGGAGGTTTCGACCAAAGCTTCTGAATTGTTGTAGTCATTTTTGCATTCGCCAATGCGGGAGTCTCCGCCGATAAGTCTCGAGTTCAGGCGTCCCCATATATGTGGTCTATTTCCTGAGACATGACAGGCAAGATGAAACCGTCCCAAAATTCATGGGCTTTAGCAGGTAGTGGCTGGAGGGCATGGGTTTCCTGGCCAGGGTCTGGTAGCCAGATAATGTGCCTGTCTCCTGTTTGCCAGGAGGTGTCATAGAAATGCGCTTTCAAACGAAGAAGAATTCGGGAGGACGTTCCAGTAATACCGATTGGCGTTCAAACAAGTGACATTGGGTCGTGGAAACACGAGAATCCGCTAACCCGTCATTCCCGCGCAGACGGGAATCCAGTCCTGCTCGCTGTGGCCCTCCTGGGTTCCCGCTTCCGCGGGAATGACCGACTCTAGGCGTCTCATACCATTTCGCTGTCAAATATGTAAAATCGGGGAGTAACTTCTTACAAGAATTTTCTCCCCCAACCCCACCTCAAGAACTTATAGCGCTGCGCCCTTCTTTTTGTAAATAGGCTTACATTGTGAATATCTGCCGGGTCTTAATCAGGCTCAGTATTATCAATTTGCTATATTTTGTTGATTTAGCTATACTTGCCACTCACAAGCAAAACAGCTTGACAAAAGCAACTAAAAAAGTTATAAGAAAATAGTAGTTTAATAAGTAACCTTAAACCATTTGATGGAAAACAGGTTGCGGAGGCCGTTGATGTTGAGTAAAAACAGACTTCTGACTCTGTCGGCCATCGTCGCCGCACTCACGCTATCTTTGCAGTGCAGCGCAAACGCGTTCGAGATATTTCCGCGGCCCGAAGATCAGTACACGGTCCAAAGAGGCCAAAACCTACATGGAATAGCCGGATTCTATTATGGAAATCCTGCTCTGTGGCCCTTTTTGTGGAATCAAAACCCCTCTGTGTTCATAAAGGAAGGGGCAAGCGCGCCGGACCAGCAGTTACTCCCTCCCGGCTCAAAGATAAATCTGTACCACAAAAGGTTTCCTTTCGGCGCGATGAATCAGACATACAGTATTCCTACGGGAGTGCCGGAAGAGTTCACCTACGTGGTTAACAAAGTCCCGCTACAGGGAATACCGTACGACAAGAAATACTTCCGGTACAAGCTGAGTTCCCGTCCCATTCAACTATGGGGCTACATCGTCAGCTCTCCGGACGAGACAAAGACGTGGTTTCTTGAACGAGACCTGGTGTACATACGCTTGAGACCCGGGAAAAAGCAAGCAGTCCTGGTAGGGGACCGTTTGGGAGTGTATCGTGAGTCCGGGCCAGTCAACCATCCGATTAATCCGGAGCGACCCATAGGGTACATGACGCAGTTGGTCGGAGAGGTGGAGGTCATAAGCACCGGGCACGATTTGATAACCGGGATAGTACTGGAGAGCTACGTCGAGCTGAACAGGGGCGACAAGATATGCTTGTTTACACCCAGGGAACGCCAGATTGTCCCGACAAAGACCCACAGATTGCTCACAGGCACTATCCTGGCAATGGCCGGTCGGGATATCGGAACATTGATGGCGCCAGGCGGCCTGGAAAACGACGTAATCTTCATTGACAGGGGCGAATGCGACGGAATGAAAGAAGGGATGCTTCTCAACATATATCGTCCGGCTTTCCCTGTAGAGGATCCGTACTTCCGGAATCGAAGACTCTCAACACCGGATGCGTTCATAGGTGAAGGTCTTGTACTTAAGGCGTTCGATAAGAATTCCACGGTGCTGATCACCAGGTCAAGGGAAGAAGTCTGGCCTGGGCAGATAATAAAGACTGTTTCTGACTAAGAAACACGTTAAGGTTACGCAAAAAGGTTCCGGGAAATCCATGGCGGTATTCCGGAATCTTTTTGTTTTTCTGTCTCAAAGAAATACTTGCCTTTGAAACACCCGCAAGGAAAGTCCTTGACAGCTTCCGAATGCCTGTTCTAATTTGAACGCCGTTGCCTTCTAAGGAAACGCGTGACTATATCCTATTCGTCCTGAAATAGATAAAACCGATTGGTCCGGCAGGGGCGTCCGGTCCACCATCATTAGATAGGGGCCGGGTTCGATGGAGACCAAATCGGGTCTATCAAAGTGAATAGTGTAACCACATCAGTCCTGATAGGAAGATGATTATCTCGGGGTTGTCGAGACACAGTAAACGAAGTGGTCATCCATTCGACGGCAACCTCGGTGGTGGTGAAAATTCCAGATTCCGATTCACTTTTTGACTGGTTGGCCCTTGAGCGGATTCCACGGGTAGGTCCGCTCACTATTGCTCGATTGATCGATGCTTTCGGGTCTCCTCGCGCTGCAATGGCTGCGAACCGGGAAGAAATCCGGAGACGGTCCGGTTTGGGCGAAAAGCTTGCGGACACGATAGCCTGTTTTGCTCCCCCCAGGGATGAGATCCTGAAAGACATCGCCACTCTCGAGAAGCTTGGGGTCCGGCTTCTCACACGATGGGACGAGGGCTACCCAAAAAATCTTCAGGAAATCTACGACCCACCTGCTCTCTTGTTCGTTCGAGGAAAGATCCTTCCGGAAGACGTTCGGGCTGTCAGCGTTGTGGGCACAAGAAAGCCTAGCAGATACGGCATCGAAATGACGGAACAGATCACGCGCGATCTCGCACGCTCAAGCGTGACCGTGGTCAGCGGGCTGGCCAGGGGGATAGACACTGCTTGTCACGAGGCCGCTATCCGGGCCGGGGGCAGAACCATAGGAGTGCTGGGCTGCGGAATCGATGTGGTTTATCCGCGCGAAAACGGAGAGTTGATTGAGCAGATTGTGGAGCACGGGGCCGTCGTCAGTGAATTCAGGCCGAGGATTTCTCCGCTGGCGACTAATTTTTACCGACGCAATAGGATCATATCCGGGTTGGCCAAAGGAGTTGTTGTGATCGAGGCTGCTAAGAACAGCGGCTCCTTGATAACGACCAATCATGCGCTCGACCAAAACCGAGACGTCTTTGCCGTCCCTGGGAACGTTTTGAACGCCAAGTCCAGGGGACCGCATCATCTGTTGAAGC
>JACRDE010000392.1 GCA_016212935.1 Desulfomonile tiedjei
CAACCCAATTGTTGGTGTCAGCAGCCGCCTGCTCGTCAAACACAAAGGCGAAAAAGAATTCGGTTCACCCGTGCCCTTTGATACCGAGCTAAAAAAGGGTGACGAATTCAAAATGCGATTTGAGACGAATGTTAACGGTTTTATTTACGTCTTCAGACAAGGGGTCAAAGGGATAGATTTTGTCTACCCGGCGAAGGCAAAGACCAGTAAACGAACCAAGCAAACCGAACCGCTCATGCGCGATACCGGCAAAGTGACCGCTCATGAACCCATAGAAATTCCGATTGACAAGAAGGGCTTTCTCTACGACGTGAAGAGCCGCGGGGATGTTGTGTTCGTATTCCTGTCCATGAAGCAAATCCCTGACCTGGAAGGGCTCAAGGACAAGAAGTCGATCCGGGTGGAAGACCTTCAGGCTGTAATGCACACCGTAAGGCCTGGAGAGGTCGTTTCGGCCCCCCCCTATAATGTGCTGAGAGTTTCTGACCCAAAGGAGGTCTTGGGTTTTACGCTCAATCTAAATGGGTAAGTCCGGGTTTTCTTGGAAGAGTGATAGCTGAAAAGGGGCTCCATCTCAGGCCTACGAGCGACAGCATGCAAGCAGTATTGCTTTGATATTATTGAGACTTCTAAATAGAGCGGTGAACAGCAAGCGAATTGACAAAACGTTTGACAACCAATTGGGTTTGGGGTTATAGTTAGAGGCTCTGGGGCTGTAGCTCAGTTGGGAGAGCGCTTGAATGGCATTCAAGAGGTCGTCGGTTCGATCCCGTCCAGCTCCACCATAAAATAACTCATAATGCCGCTGGCTTAGGCACCACTAATCCGGCGGTTTCTTTTTATCCCGTAACGCTAGTATGTCAGATTTGGGCCTTTCATCGCCGCAAACCCTTTTGGCACGGGCTAGTGGCCTCGCAATCAGTGCGAAAGCATGGGCCATTTGCTCGCCTCGAATGGAGTTGAGTGTCCGGCACAGCCCAAAAGGATTTTATGCCCCATTTTTCCCTGGGTCACGTGTTCTGAGAGCCGACAATTTTCTGGCGGTCTTACAATTCCCGAGGTCTTCTTTTATCGAGCGATCATGACGCGCATCATGTCAGCGGAATTCTCCAGGTGGTCTGCGATATCTCCTGTGGTTTCGACGACGCGGATCATGATAAAGAAAGTCTTTGGTGAAATCGAGTCGTCTGCGCAAAGCCGGATGAACATCGCTTTTTCCAGGTCGTCGGATTCCTTTTCACGGAAGCGGATCTCGCGAATGATTTCCTTTACAGCTTCGCGGTCTTGCTCCATGCGACTCGAAAAGAAGGTGTGCCCTCTTTGAACCATTTCCGGCAAGAAACCTAGATAGTCCCCCACCTCTTTTGCCAGCAACACATAGTCCCTCTGAATATCTTCCGGCAGTCCCAACCTGTAGTACGACATCCAGTACAGGGCGTTCTTGATGCAGTCCACTACCTTGTCAGCTTCTCGGAGAAAAGAGAAAAAGACCGATTTGTCGACAGGCATTAGAATTGCGGCCGGCAAGTGTCCCCTGATGTTGCGTTTCATTCTGTCAGCCTCGGCCTCATTCTCACGGATATCTTCTTTTAGCAACTCGAAGCGGGCACGGTCGCCCGCAAAATAGGCTTGAACTGCGTTGAGGAACAAAGGCCCACATTGGGCCACCTTCTCAGCATGCTTAAGGGTGCTCTGAAAGGGAGAATGTCGAAACAGGTTTCCCAAGACGAGTCTCATGATTCACCATCCTATAACGTTCCCTTGAATAAGAGGAGCAAAGCAATATAGATGATTACGGAAGTTACCGCCGCCACAGGGACAGTTATCACCCAATAGACCATGATGCGCGCCAAGGTTCCCAAGTCGAGTAGTCCTTGTAATCCTCGCGCTAGACCGACACCGACAAATGCGCCCACCGCTGCATGGGTTGTAGATACAGGGAGCCCCAGCATGGATGCAATGAGAATCACCGTGGCTGCAGAGAACTCCACTGTGAAGCCCCGCACGCTTGTCAACTCGGTAATCTTGGATCCCATTGTCTCGATAACCCTGTGTCCCCAGGTACATATCCCAACGCATATCATCACGCCGCCGAATGCTAGAAGGGTTATCGGTACGGGTGCTTTCTCTGCCACCAGACCTGTGGAATAAATGTAATAAATCCCGGCAAGCGGTCCCATTGCATTAGCAACATCGTTTGCTCCTGTCCCGAATGAGACGTAGCACGATGTCATGACTTGCAGGTATCGGAAAATCTGTTCTGCAATCGTGAATCTTCCCTGGCGGAGCTTGTGCTTTAGAATTCCAAAACAAACGAAGTAGCCCGCGATGGCCACAAAGCCCGGAACAATAAGAGTCTCTGCTCCGCGGAATCCCAGTTTCTGTGCTAGAGGGGTCTCCAGGAACAGTGCGAGTGTCATGATGAACAACGTTGCTGCCACAAGAAAGGGACTAGTGACAACAGCTCCCCGAGCAGTATCCATTCGGGACAGTATCGTTCGGTCAATGAATTTGAAAAGCAAGAATCCTGCCATCCCGCTCAAGATGGGGGATAGTATCCAAGATGAGAAGATGTATGCCAGTTGGCCCCAATGGACCACGCCCGGGCCGCCTGCAACAAGACCCACACCCATCATGGCGCCGACGATGGAATGGGTCGTGGACACCGGCAGATTCTTATAGGTGGAAAGGCATACCCAGAGCGAAGCAGCGAACAGTGCAGACAAGAGCCCCAACCAAATGCGCACTGGGTCTCCGATGGCTTTCTGGTCTATGATCCCCTTGAGAATGGTTTGGGACACATGGGATCCAACGAATGTGGCGCCGAGAAAAGTGAGAATAGTGGCTAGCACCAGAGCCTGTCGTATCGTGATAACCTTGGCCCCGACCGCAGAAGCCATGGCATTGGCGCAGTCGTTGGCTCCTATGTTCCAGGCCATATAGGCGCCTGCAACCACGCTCAGTGTTAGTAGAATAACTTCAGGGCTCATAGGCCAGGTGATTCCTCCCTTGGAATCGGGCTACCGCGGCAACCCTCAAATTGTGTGCGAAGTCATGGAGGAGACAGCCCTCACTCGCCGTGTGGCTGAACCTCTGAACTTTCCGAAGCCCGGTCGGGTGTCGTCAACAATCGCCTATATCCGCTCTGATGCTGTCGAGATTTCACCAAGTCTCACCAGATTATCGATTGCGAGGAAAAGTGTCCACCAGGTGGTGAACATACCGCACTGGCGCTCCTTCGAGCAACCGTTATTATGCAGTTTTTTGGCCTGGGATAGATTTGGCTTGTGAGTGTAGATCCGGACCCAATTCAATGGAGCCACAGTGTAGGTTCATGGTCAAATGATCGGCAGGATTGTGGCAATGTTTCCTGAGATACTTGCTGCTTTCCGAAATCCGTCACGTAATCATTCAGTCAAGGGTTGGGAAACGCGCGCCTTTGAGTCTCATCGTGGGGAGTGACATGACATGGTCGGAGTGAACCTTCGCGCATGCAACTCAACGGTTGCGGTCACCTGTTTATTTGTTTTCTTCCTGTGAGAATCGGTGTAAGATGCCAAAAAATCACCTTCTAAGAGCTGTCGGAAAAGGGGGAACTGAGCGGTGCCTGTTCGAACCCGAATCCTGATCGTTGATGATGA
>JACRDE010000395.1 GCA_016212935.1 Desulfomonile tiedjei
CAGCACAGTTGTTGGACGTGAGAGTTGCCGCTGTAGCAGGAGGAACATTCCATTCTACCGGGAACATGCTTCTGAGGAGATACGCATCACTGCTGGGCTTTGAGTCCTCGTTTTCCATCATGGACCAGGGGGACTCGCTGGAAGCTCTGGATCATGTGAAGAAGAGCCTCAATCCGCCTATAGGAGATGCAAAAGGATTTCCCAAGACTCGCACCATCGCGGAGATAATCACTCGGTCGGTGGGGTCTTCGTGCAGCATCGCGGAGTCTTTGAAGAAGCGCTATCCCCATTTCGAGGAATACGCGCCTGAAATAGAAAGGATACTGAATCAATACGAACAACACAAGAAATCCAATAATCTCATGGATTATGACGACCTGCTCGTGAACATGATTCGTCTCCTGGAGGAGCATGAGAAAGTCAGGGAGGACGTGTCCACAAAATGGCAATACGTTCTTGTGGACGAATATCAGGACACTAATCGTCTCCAGGCAAAGATAGTGAGGCTGCTTGCCTACACCCACGACAACGTGATGGTCGTGGGTGATGATTCCCAGAGCATCTATTCCTTCAGGGGCGCTGATTTTACTCACATTATGGAATTCCCGAAGATTTTCCAAGGCTCAAGAATTATCAGACTCGAGGAAAATTACAGAAGCACCGCTCCCATACTTACGGTAACGAACAGCATAATCGAAAGAGCTGCAATGGGATACCCCAAGAGGCTTTTCACGAGGAAAAGCGGCGGACCTCTGCCCATACAAGCTAGAGCGTCTACTGAACGTGAACAGAGCAGGTTCGTCCTGCAATGCGTGAAAGAACTTCACGAGCATGGGGTTCCTTTGTCGGAAGTGGCGGTGCTTTTCCGCGCCGGCTTTCATTCGTTCGATCTGGAAAGCGAGCTTACGCGCAACAACATAACGTTCGTCAAGTACGGCGGCTTTAAGTTCCTGGAAAGCTTGCATATAAAGGACGTGGTCGCACATTTGAGAATAATCATCAATCCCAAAGACCGCCTGAGCTGGATCCGGATTCTCAGACTGCTGCCAGGCATTGGGGATAAGACGGCCCTTCAGCTTGCCGGTAGAATAGTGGAAGCAGGCGTTCCCAAGACCGCTTCAGAGCTGACTGGTAAGCCGCAGAAGTATTCCGAGTCACTGGGAAAGCTAGTCGACCTGATTAATGAACTCGACGCGGATACCGGTCCTATATCCCACAAGGTCGAACTCATAAACCATTACTACTTTCCCTTCTTGAAGGAAAAATACGACAACTACCCCAAACGGATGCGTGACCTGGACTATCTGGCCGACCTCACGACTGGCTATAAGAGCTTGAACAGATTTCTGAACGACATGGCATTGGAGCCTCCGGATGAAGAAAAAACCAACGGTTACGGCAAGCAGGACGCTCTTGTTCTCTCTACCATACACTCGGCGAAAGGCCTGGAGTGGCACACTGTGATTCTGATCTGGGCGGCAGAAGGGCGAATTCCTTCACCCATGGCCATCGGTTCGCCGGAAGACCTAGAGGAAGAACGCAGACTTCTTTATGTGGCCACTACTAGGGCGAAGCACAATCTGGTGGTGGTCGCGCCCCACATGGCTCTGGATCGTCAGAAGGGGCATGTGCCGGTGAAACTGTCCAGGTTTGTTGAAGAAATTCCGCAGGAGTACTTCCGCACTCACTCCGTTTAGAAGTCGCTGCAAGCCTTCAGTCGCGTGGTGCAAACTGTAATTGCGAGAAACGAAGTGCCGAAGCAATCTTTCCCTTTTTATGGCCCTCAACTCAATGAGATTGCTTCCCTGCGCTCAAAATGACAGCATCCCAGCCGAGCGTCCTTCCCGCCCACTAGTGAGTGGTTACAAATTGCGGCCGAAGGGCCTTGACATTCTACCGCTGGCCAAATACTCTAGTGGGATCGACCTCCGCGGAGAGATGACCGAGAGGCCGAAGGTGCTCGCCTGCTAAGCGAGTGTAGGGCGTAGAGCCTTACCGAGGGTTCGAATCCCTCTCTCTCCGCCATTCCTCTCACCTCGAGTTCTCCTTTTCAGCGAAAGAGAATCAGACTGACGATCACGGCAGCGACTACTCCTGCAGCATCCGCCAGTAATCCCGCGTGGACCGCATATCGAACACGAGTTACAGAAACAGCCCCAAAATATACAGCTACCACGTAAAGCGTCGTCTCAGTGCAGCCTGTAATCACGGAAGCCAATCGAGCTTCATAAGAGTCTGCACCGCGGCTCGAGATGATCCCCCCAAGGATCCCCAGTGACGCGCTTCCGGAAAGCGGTCTCATAAGGCTCAGGCTCACCACGTCTGGAGTCAGCCCAAGGCTCTTCATGAAATCGGGGAAGGCAGCGGAAATCATGTCCATGGCGCCAGAGGCCCGAAACATCCCCACAGCCACAAGTATGGCGACAAGGTAGGGAATAATACGGACAGCGACCTCGAACCCCTCCCGCGCTCCTGTAACGAATGTCTCGTATACCTTTACGCCTTTGAAATAACCGTAAACCGGAATTCCTACCAAGAAAGACAGGAAGACTATATTGGAAGCTATTGAAACAAATCCAGGCAACCCGTCCATGATCAGCCTCGATCCTTGTCTTCGCGAAATCTACGCATCCTGGATAAGAATTTCGCAGAGAGAACTCCTGTTACGGTGGATACAATCGTGGCCAACAGGGCAGGAAAGACTATTATCGTGGGGTCGGAAGATCCACCTGCGGCCAAAAGTGCTATGGCTCCGGCAGGGACAAGCTGTAAGCTTGACGTGTTAATGGCCAGGAACATGCACATGGAATCCGTGGCGGTATCTTTGCGGGCGTTAAGGGAGTCAAGATCCTTCATGGCCCTGATCCCCAGGGGGGTAGCCGCGTTGTTTAGCCCAAGCATGTTCGCGACCATGTTCATTGCCATGCTCCCCATAGCCGGGTGATCGCGAGGTATCTCCGGGAACAGATACCTCATTATGGGTGCGATTGCCCTTGTGATCAGCTCAACGAGACCGCTTTCTTCGGCTATTTTCATTATGCCCAGCCAGAGCGCCATGACGCCAGTAAATCCGAGGGCCATCTTGAAAGCCGATTCAGCGCTTTCAGTGACCGCAGGTACTATGTCCTTCAGATGGCCGGTGAACACTGACACGACAACAGACCCCACCAGCAGTACAAGCCAGATGACGTTCAACACGGCAATTCACCCCTCTTGCTCAGGTTGACGGTCAAACCAAAGGCCGTCCAATTCGGTCGGATATTACGCCCTGCTTTTTATGAAGGAAACACTGGATAGCGGAATGGTGTAAAGATCGCTCCCTGCTTCAACGCCGATCAGACCGTTCTCGTTCCACATAAGAACGCCGTTGATGAGTGTTTCTGAACCGATCAAAGAGATCTCTACCTCGGTTTTGGTGGAAGACAGTTTTTCGAGAATGCTGCTTGTGGTGGCAACCGAAGTGGACGTAACGCGTCCCATCGTGGTGGTGACCGGAGGGGACTCCACTGAGGTAACCACATCAGATTCGATCTCCGGTTCGTAATCCTCATCGGGCCCAGGCGGCAGAGGGCCGTCCGCAACCACGCTGCCAGTCATGGAAATATCATCGATGAGTTCATCGATAATCGTCTCGTCCAATACGAGAGAGTCTTCCAGAGACTGGCCTGCCAAAGGCGCGCCACCCTGGCTACGGGGATCCTGAGATCTTTCCTCGGAGAACCCGGGGGGAGCAGAAGCGGGCTTGGGTGCAGGCCTAGGAGACGGGGGGACAACAACTCGCTGCCCAAGATTCTCAAAATCCTGGAGAGTGTATCTGAAGTTAGGGTTTATAAACTTTACGTCGCAATTGACCGGCTTTCCAGGCACTTTGGTGTTTACGGTCTCGGGCAGGCGCAGCACTGTGTCCAAGCTCACATCAGTATCGCATTGCAGATGATCGCTGATGGTGCGCAGGATTTTTTCAATTTTCTCGATGTCCGTGACTTCCGTCACCTGCTTCAGCAGCCAGTAGAGATGCGCTCCCCTGCCTGATTCAACGATGATGGACGGGGCCCTAGGAAAACTCCGGATCGCCTTTGCAGCTTGCTGAGGACCTTCGTAGAAGACTCTCTTGTCTTCGTGGCCCTCCGATCCGATATCCAGATCGGCCCAAAGCGCCACTAGGTAGTGAATGTGCTCTTTCTCGGCTTTCATTCGTTCCCTGGGGCAGATACCGAAATAGACGTCCCTTTCTTCTCCGTAGTGCTCTTTGGCCAGAATCTCTATATTCGGAAAGTAACGGGTGCTCATTTTGGGATCGCCGCGCTTTACGCTCTTTACCAGAATGAAGCCTCTGTGCTCCTTGTAGTAAGGTGAGAACAGAGCCTCAAGAAAGTCCTTGCGCGTGAATTTGGCGATCATGAAGAACCCTTGTAACCTGTAATTAGAAAGGAAATTTGCCGACCATTCTATTATTGGACGGACAAAAAGTCAATATTACGCTGCGTTCAGGGCCCGATAGAATGGCGTCATCCCTCTTTGGTCTTCTTCTTGGCGGTGCCTTGTTCTTTCTTCTCTTCCGTCAGGTGGCTTTTTTGTTTGGCTTTAGAGAGATTATCCTGGATTACTTTATTGTTGGGAACGAGTTTCGCTGCCTTCGTCAGCAGGTCCGTCTCTTGCTTGTGGTCCCCCCTTTTCCCGAGGATTACCGCATAATCATTGTATGCCAGGGCGAGATCGTCCTTTATTTCTGCGCTGGAAGGAACCAATTTATGGGCCTTCTGAAGCAATCGGATCTCTTCCTCATGTTTTCCTGCTTCTCCGCTTTTCAGACCCTCGTTGTGATAGGCCGCTGCCAAGTTGGCCTGGACCGTTTTGTTGTTCGGATCGATCTTCGCCGCTTTTTCCAGTATGTCCGCTGCCTTGGAAAACGCTCCATGTTTGGCTTCGGCCACCGCCTTTTCAATCAATAGACGACTTAAATTGCCTATTGTGGACTGGTTGTTTGGATCCAGTTTCAAAGACGATTCGAGAAGCGCAATGCGGTCTGTCGGTCTTATATCCGAGTTTTCGGAAACAGCATAGTTGTTGTATGCAGCGGCAAGATTAGTCTTCGTGATCGAATCTCCGGGGAGAAGGTCCAATGATTCTTTCAACAAGGCGATCTGAGCCGTCGTGTTACCTTCTTTTCCCTTAATTACAGCCAGGTTGGACATTGAGCGCGCCAGATGCTCAGTGATCATAGGATCTTTTGGGGAGAGCTTCAGAGCGGCTTTTAGAAGCTCCGTTTCTTCCTGATGCCCCCCTGCTCTTCCCTTTTCCACTGCCACGTTGTAGTAAGCCGTGGCCAGGTTTTTCTTTATTTTTGAATTGGCAGGGTCCAGCGACAACGCTCTCTCGAGTTCTTCGAGTTCCTGTTCATGGCTTCCGGTTTTGCCTTTTGTCACCCCCGCGTTGTTGAGCAAGGCGGCCAGAATCTTACGGGCCGCCGCGTTTTCAGGCTCCAGTTCCACTACTTTTTTCAACGCGGCTGTCTTCTGTTCAAGCGGTATCTTCTCTTCGGGAGCAGCGGCCGCCTGAAGTGTCCCATGAATGAAATTGGCCGTTATATCTTTGTCGTCCGGGGTGAGTTCCCTGGCTTTGGTAAGAGATCTCAGGGCATCTCTGATATTTCCTTCACGGTTGGATTTCAGTCCTAAATTATTGTACGCGACCGCAAGTACGCTCTTGTACTTACTGTTTTGAGGTTCCAATTTAACTGCTTTTTCGAGCGCCTCAACCGCTTCGGAAATGCTTTCCCTGGACAGGAGATGACTGCCCCTAAAGAAGGCGTTTTCAGCCTGCACAGAGTCAGAGGCATCTTCCCCCCAGGCAATAGAACAACAAACAAGTAGTAAAAAGGGAATAATACCGACACTTCTAGGAATTACACATGAGATCATCGCAGACCTCTCAAAATTGTTGGAGCGTTTCCGCAAGCATTTATCACAATATCATGAGCAGCTCTTCGGGTCAATTGTTAAACGGTTTCATTTAGATCCGTCAGAATCCTATCTGTGACACTGCGGAAATTGAAACCGACATTATCGCTTACCATGTCGACGCGTTTCCGATCAGCTCTTGACAAATCCGGTTGTATGGGTAAAAGGAAGCTTTTGACAGAGAGCGTTAAGGAGCATAGCCGATGATCGAAGTGGAAGGCCTGACCAAATACTACGGACGGCTGGCGGCCATCAGGGGCGTTAATTTTCGCGTAGAATCCGGCGAAATAGTGGGTTTTCTCGGGCCAAACGGCGCGGGGAAAACCAGCACGATGAGAATACTTACGTGCTTCTCACCAGCTTCCGCCGGAGTTGCGCGCATTCTCGGAATGGACACCCGCGAGGACTCCATGAAGATCCGACAAAAAGTGGGTTACGTTCCTGAGAACGTCCCTCTCTACGAATGGATGCGCGTGAGAAATTACCTCGAGTTCGTGGCTCGAGCGAAACGGGTTTCTGCTTCGGATCGGTCCGCGGAAATCAATCGCGTGGCTGAATCCGTGGGACTGGATCAGGTGATGGACAAGCTGATTCGATCCCTGTCCAAGGGCTATCGGCAAAGAGTGGGATTGGCTCAGGCGTTGCTGGGAAATCCGCCCATATTGATACTGGATGAGCCCACCATCGGCCTGGATCCAAAGCAGATACGAGAAATAAGACAGCTCATAAAAAGCTTCTCTCACAACAGGACCGTGATCCTGTCGACTCACATTCTCCCCGAAGTGAGCCAGGTTTGCGACCGCGTGATCATAATCAACAAGGGGTCCATTGTTGCTGAGGATTCACCGTCGAACCTTATGAAAAGCCACGGCAAGTTTTCCAGGGCCCGGGTCGTAGTGAGGGCGCCGGACGCCGAGGCAACCGAACTGTTCTCAGGACTTCCAGGAGTTCATTCCGCGCATTCTGTTGCTCCCGCGGAAAACGATGAAGTGGCGGTAACCGTGGAATCCTCACCTGATATCGATGTCCGGCCAGCCCTGGCTCGGGCAGTGATGGAAAAGGGATGGGATCTCCTGGAACTGCGCAGCCTTCAGGTAAGCCTTGAGGACGTGTTTATAGATTTGATCACTGAAGAAACTGAAGACCAGGGGGCCCCGGAGGACCAGGAGCGCAAGGAGGAGACTGCATGACCGGATTGATTGCAGTGTTTCGCAAGGAGATGGCTGGTTTTTTTGTGTCGCCTGTGGCGTATTGCGTCATAGCGAGTTTCCTGTTTATTTTCGGCTTCTTTTTCTGGGCAAATATGTCCTTTATGAGTTTGGTGAGCCTCCAGGCGATGAATAATCCAATGATAGCGGAACGCATCAACCTCACTGACATTGTGGTCAGGCCCTTGCTTCAGAACATGGGGATAGTTTTGCTTTTTTTGATTCCGTTGCTATCCATGAGAGTATTTGCGGAGGAGAAGAAATCCGGGTCCATTGAATTGCTGCTCACCTACCCTATTTCGGACGCTGCTGTGGTGTTGGGAAAGTTTCTGGCAAGCGCTCTACTGTTATTGATTATGCTGCTTGCCACGTGGCCGTCCATGATCCTTTTGTTCGGGATCGGAGACCCTGATGCTGGAAACATGCTCACTGGTTATCTCGGGCTATTTCTTATGGGCGGTGCTTTCATGGCTCTCGGTGTTTTCGTTTCTTCCCTCACGGAAAACCAGATCATCTCCGGAGCATTGACCTTCGGAGCGGCCCTGCTTTTCTGGGTACTGAGCTGGAGTTCCACACTCGCCGGAGACCCTTGGGGAACAGTGCTGCGCCAGTTGTCCATACTTGAGCATCTCGAGTCCTTCTACAAAGGATTGATAAACGTGTCTGACCTTTCGTTTTTTGTGCTCTTTACGAGTTTTTTCCTCTTCATGACCTTTCGGTCTCTGGAAACCTACAGGTGGAGGGGGTAAACAATGGCGATCAATTCCAGAAGCAAGATCTTTCTCGGAGGCGGAACCGCAGCGGGTGTTTTGATATTCCTGGCCATAATCGTGGGGGTTCAGTACATAGCGTTGCAGCACCCCAAGCGGTGGGATCTCACCGGGAGCGGTAAGCACACACTCGCTCCTCAGAGCAAGAAGCTCATGGAAACGCTGAGAGAAAAGAAACTCCCAGTGGAGATCCTGGCCTTCTACGAATCAAAAGATATGGGCCCTCGGGATAACGCCAAGGATTTGCTGGATCAATACAAAGACGCGTATTCCGATTTCAAGTATTCCTTTGTAGACCCCGATAAAGAACGAACCCTTGCGATCCAAAACAAGGTCGAAGCCTACCCCACCCTGGTGATAAAGGTCGGGGGCAAAGATGAACGAATCACGACAGCAGACGAAGAGAGCCTCACTAATTCGGTCGCCAGGTTGCTAAGGACGGAAGTCAAGAAAATCTATCTACTCAAAGGGCACGGCGAATTGTCTCCAGAATCGTCCGAAGTCGATGGATTCAATGCAGGTAAGGCCGCAATTGAAAAGCAGAATTATAAGGTAGAAGATTTGGTTCTGCTGCAAGCCCCGGGAGTACCGGAGGACGCCTCTGTCGTAATAGTCGCCGGCCCCAAAACGGATCCCCTGGATACGGAAATCCATTCAATAAAAGAGTACTTGAATCGCGGTGGGCATCTCATGGTGCTTCTCACTCCATTCAAGACCCCGAAACTTTGCGCCCTGCTCAATGATTACGGATTCAAGACTGCGGATGACATAGTTGTGGACCGCATGAGCCGCGTGCTTGGCGGGGACTATCTCATGCCGGTGATAACTACGTACATCAAGTTTCCCATCACCAAGAATTTCACTCTGGCATCATTCTTCCCTGAGGTCCGATCCGTGGTGGCCTCTCGTGACTACAAGCCCGGAGTAGATGTTCAGGAACTCGCCCTGACCAGCCCAGTATCCTGGACCATTAACGAAGAGCAGCTTAATTCCGGGAATGCAAATTTCGACGAAAAAACAGGGATGAAGGGACCTGTCTCAGTGATGGCCGCATCAACTTTTACTGCTCCCCATGGAAAATCAGACAAGGAAAAGGACAAACAGCTCTCAAAGGAAGAAGAGTTCACAGAGCCGGGTTCACAGGACCAAAAGGCCACGGATAAAGGCGATCAGCCCAAGGCCGTGAAGTCTCGGATTGTGGTATTCGGGAGTTCTCTTCTCGCTGCGAACAAGTTCTTCAAACTTCAGGGGAATCCTGATCTGTTCATGAACTCGGTCTCCTGGCTCGCAGAAGACGAGAACTTGATAGCCATTCGTCCGAAATCCACAAAATCCAACCCGATAGTTCTTACAGGCAGCGAATCATGGGCAGTCCTTCTGATCCCACTGCTCATAATTCCCTTCATTTGGATCGGGATCGGCGTGGTGGTTTATCTGTACAGGCGGAGGACAGTGCTTGCATGATTCCTTTCCGTGGCGTGTACTGTGATCCACTCGGATTGTCCGGAGGGCTCGCTCGTACGTTTTGTTAAGAGTAATGGGGCGTATCAATTCAGAAGATTCTGATCTCGAATCCACCCAACCGTCTTCTGATGAAGACGGATTGAGGAGATTTTCATCCGGTAACCTTGATTCTGATTAGACTCTTGGCAATCGCTACGAGCATCTTCCAGGGAAGTTCCGCAGTTGGACACATTTCCTTTTGAATTTTCAGATCTCGTCTTGGAGGCCTTATTATGAAATTGCGCAATATCTCAATATATCTAATTATTTTGGTGGCTCTTGGGGCTTACGTATACTTTGTTGAAATCAAACATAAGAAGGAACAGCAAGCTCAAGAAGAAAAAGCGGCAAAGATCCTTCAGCTCGAAAAGGACAAGGTTGTCAGGGTTGAGTTAAAGACTTCAGACGGCACCATAGAACTTCAGAAGCCCGGTGAATCGTGGGTATTGACTTCACCGATCAAGACCGGCGCGGATCAAATTGCCGTGGGATCGCTCATCCATTCCGCTCTGGACGCCAAGCCCGAAAAGGTGATCTTGGAAAAGGATGCTAATTGGGACGAGTTCGGCCTGGACAAACCTGCGTTCACAATTACGCTTGCTACGAAAGACAAGAAGACCGAAGTTTTTTTCGGTGCGACGAACCCGTCGAAAAGCTCGTACTACGCGCGAGTCGATGAACAACCGAAACTCCTCCTCGTGGCTGACACGCTCAAGAATAGCCTCAACAAGAGCCCGTACGACCTGCGGGACAAATCCATTTTGACTCTTGCTGCGGAGGACGTAGATCGGGTGGTAGTGTCCAGGGGACAAGAGTCGGTAGAACTCGAACTCCAGGACAAAGACAAGTGGTTACTCACAAAACCCGAGCGTTTCAGGGCTAAGCAGTCGGTAATTGAAGCGGGATTGAACAGTCTTGCCGCCATAAAAGCGAAAGAAATCATTGATGAGCCCAAAACCGATGGAGACCCTTACGGATTGGACAATCCGCAGGAATCCATAACAATCGGTGGCAAGAATATTGAGCAGACACTCCAGATAGGCAAAGCGGCCGGCGAGGTTAAAGCGTCTGCGCCAGGTGCGACACCCAATTTTTATGCAAAGATCAAGGGGCACGACACGGTATACGTAATCGAGGGAAGGGCCATAAAGGCCCTGAAGGCTGACGCCAAAGAACTGCGGGATCGGGCAGTGGTGACGTTCAATCCATCTGACATAGAAAAAGTGGAGATAACGTTGGACGGCAAAACTTGGCTGGCAACCCAGGGGCCAGACAAGGTGTGGTCTTTGGAGAAACCCGAGAAAAAAGACAAACTCGATAACTGGGCTATCAGCGGAATGTTGTGGAGTCTAAAGGACCTGGAATGGAAATCCATTCTTAAGCCTGGGGCTGACCCTACATCGACCCAATTGTCAAACCCGCAGCTCGTGGCTCAGTTCTTCAAGAAAGGTGACAAAGATCCGAT
Source organism: Desulfomonile tiedjei (assembly GCA_016212935.1). Classification (GTDB taxonomy): domain Bacteria; phylum Desulfobacterota; class Desulfomonilia; order Desulfomonilales; family Desulfomonilaceae; genus Desulfomonile; species Desulfomonile tiedjei_A. Next base: position 10,907 of record JACRDE010000395.1, read on the forward strand.
AGTTCTCAAAGCCGGTTGGCCACAAGAGGAACAGAAAAAGAACGAACCGGCCGAAACCAGCATAGATGACAAGAAAGAGACAACCGGAAAAACCACCGCAGTTCCTGATGAGAAGAAGACGCCGTCAACGGTAAGTGTTTCAGTGCAGCCACACGAGGAGGAGAATGCAATTTTTGTCTTGGATGGCAATTTCTTGGAGCGCTTGCGGGAAGACTTGCAGAAACTTGCTGAAAAGAAGTGATTACTTGAGGATTCCGTCTCTGTACGCGTTCCTGGCAATGAATTTTGCAGGGCTACTATCCGGCGTCCCCAAGGCACGCCCCTCTTTTGAGCCCTGTGGGGATTGCTGAAAGTAGTCCGGTGCTTCAGCGCCGGGCGATCATGATGGCACAATTCCGACCATTAGAAAAGATCTGAGACAGCGTCTCCCTTCCGGCCCTTCCGCAGTTTTGTCACCCGATTGAAAAGCCTATCCTGAAAATCTAATGAACTGTGCATATTGCGCTGAGCGCGTCTCTTCCAAATGGAGATATGGACCTCAGGAATTCTATGATTCCCGGGAGTTCCCGAACCACGAATTCTATCTCCTCCTCAGTACTGAATCTTGAAAGAGAAAACCTGATCGACCCGTGAACTGCAGTGAACGGTACGCCCATTGCGCGTAATACGTGGGAAGGTTCCAGCGAGCCGGAGGTGCAGGCTGATCCTGAAGAGGCGCAGATCCCCTTTTCATCCATTCTCATCAAAATGGCTTCCCCTTCCACGTACTCGAACCCAATACTGAGAGTGTTCGGGAGCCGCCGTTCCAGATGACCGTTCACGCGACAAGCTGGAATTCTCTCGAGAAGGGCCTTTTGAAGTCGGTCGCGAAGCTGACGTACACGGGTGTTCTCTTCCACCAGATTCTTCCTGGCCAATGCCGCAGCGGCGCCAAGGCCTACTATGCCTGGTACGTTTTCCGTACCGCCTCGGCGATCAGACTCTTGATGGCCTCCAATGACAAAGGGGGAAAATCTGGTTCCCTTCTTGATATACAGAGCACCTATGCCTTTTGGCGCGTGGAGCTTGTGGCCGGACAAAGCCAAAAAGTTGATGTTGGACTCAGACACCTTAATGGGAATTTTCCCTACTACTTGCACGGCGTCCGTATGCATCAGGGCGCCATGTTCCTGGGCGATTTCAGCTATTTCATCTATGGGAAAAATCACTCCGGTCTCGTTGTTGGCCCACATTACGGACACAAGAGCGGTCTCGTCGGAGATTTTGTTGCGCACCTCATTCATATCCAGCATTCCGTCTTTGTCCACTGAAAGCCAACGGACAATGTATCCTTTGGTACGAGCAAGATGTTTGCACAGGTTCAAGACCGCAGGGTGTTCTACTCGAGTCGCGACGATTTCGCGTCTACCCGGGTTGGTGGCCAATGCGCTGAGAATGGCAGTTGAATCCGATTCGGTACCTCCTGAGGTATATACTATCTCCTGTGGGGATGCCCCGAGCAGTTCTGCCAGAGATCTCCTTGCAGCTGAAACCTCTCTCGCTACGCTTCCGCCGAACGAATGCATACTGGAAGGATTACCGTAGCGCTCTGTAAAGTAAGGTCGCATGGCCTCAAAAACCTCAGGAGCGACCTTCGTTGTAGCGTTATTGTCCAGGTAGACGACCTTTTTCATGCCGCCACCTCCTCAACGAAGAGGTCCGGGTGCACCAGTTCTCTCAGTTTTGCCTCGATTCCTCCTTTTGTAAGTGAGGAACTTGGGCAGGAGGTGCACATTCCTCGCAGAGCGACCAGCACTCTATTGCCGTCGAGATCCACCAGTTCCACATCTCCTCCATCCTGTTGGAGCATTGGGCGGATCTCCTTTTCTATTACGTCTTGTATCTTTGCGATCTTCTGAAGATTCGTCATTCTGGGGGCAGGCTTTTCGGTCTTGGGCTCCTGCTTGCGCTCTCCCCGAACCTGTTGAATTATCCCAGCGATCTTTTCGTGGCACAGTCCGCACCCACCGCCGGCTTTGGTGTAATGGGTCACCTGCTCCACAGTGGTTAGATTGTTGGCTTTTACTTCGTGCCTGATCTGCTCGTCGGTGACGCCGAAGCATTCACAGACCAATTGGCCCTCAAGTTCTTCGCTTGGAGCCGGTTGACCTCTATAACAGGCCACAGCGGCGTGGAACGCGTCGCGTCCCATTACCGAGCAATGCATTTTTTCTTGAGGCAGTCCGCCGAGGTATTCCGCTATGTCCTGATTTGTAATTTTCAGAGCTTCGTCAACGGTTCTGCCTTTTACCATTTCGGTGAGCGCGCTGCTGGACGCAATTGCACTGCCGCACCCGAACGTCTGGAATCTTGCATCAACGATCTTCTCGGTTTCAGGGTCTATTTTCAGGAAAAGTTTCAAGGCGTCTCCGCATGCCAGGGAGCCCACTTCCCCCACCGCATTGGCGTCTTCTAGTTCTCCGATATTCCTGGGATTAAAAAAATGATCTTTCACTTTGTCGCTGTATTCCCACATGGAAACACCTCATGATTCGCTTTTTTCAGGGATTTGAAGATATCAGACCCCAATTCGTACTTCAAGGATTAGTGACCGATTTTCGCCTGGTACTTAAGATGCAATAAAAGGCCCTGCGGTTTCCTGTTTGCGCCAAAAAGGGGATCATTTTTTGTACGGAGAGATAGTTCCTCGCAAAGATTTTGCGGATATCCGAGGCCGTTCATATAGTATGATTTTAATTTTACGCAACTGTGTCGTCTACCCTACGAGAAATCGGCGATATGTGCGAAGAATGAAAGAAATTGAAAATACCAAAGAAAACGGTTCCATGGGCAGCTAAGGAGGGAATCGCTACATCGATCGAGGCTTCAGGCCTTTGAAGCAGAAGCCTGGATGTCACTGATTTCCGCTGTCACAACAAACGTAAGGAAGGGAAGAAAAAACATGAATCCAAAAGATTCATACGAGAAAATATCGGCACACAGCAAAGAGATGACACATCTAGGGTCCGCCATGGCCATACTCAACTGGGACCAAAGAACCCAAATCCCTCGCAGCGGCCACGCCTCCAGGGCCCAAGTGCTTGCCACCATGGCCGGAATGATTCACAAAATGGCCACAGATCCCAGAGTCGGAGAGTGGCTATCTATCTTGGAGAATTCTCACGTATGCAGAGATCCTCTCGCCATTGAGGCGGTTAACGTTCGAGAGTGGCGACGATCATTCGACCGCGCAACCAAAATTCCCCAGGAGCTTGCAGTGGAAATCGCGCGTGCTGCCGCTGAGGGGCAGTCGGTTTGGGAAAAGGCGCGGCCCGAGAATGACTGGAAACTCTTCGAGCCCTACCTGGAACGAATTGTCGGCCTCAAGAGGGAAGAGGCCCAAGCCCTGGGGTTCGAAAATGAACCTTACGACGCTCTGTTGGACGCGTACGAACGCGCAGAGACGGCACGGAACCTCGAACCGGTGTTCAAGCGGCTGACTGAGGCTCTGGTGGCCCTGTTGCAGCGCATCATCAGCAGCGGAAGGCAACCCGATCCTTGTCTCAAGCACCTGTATTTTCCCATTGCCGAGCAGGAGGCTTTTGCTGTCTCAGTGGCCAAGCGCATTGGCTACGACATGGAAGCAGGCCGGCTGGACGTATCAGCTCACCCCTTTACCACCGGAATTGCACCCGGTGACGTTCGGATAACCACACGGTACAGCGAGAATTACTTCAATGAGGCATTCTTTGGCGTGATCCACGAGACAGGACACGCGCTCTATCATCAGGGATTGCCGCTGGATCATTGGGGCACTCCGTTTTGTCGCCCCATATCTCTGGGCATCAATGAATCCCAATCGAGGATGTGGGAAAACCTTGTGGCCAGATCCAAAGAATTCTGGCGGTGCTTCTACCCGGAGGCACAGGCAAGGTTCAAGGAGCTTGGCGCAGTCGACGAGCAGGACTTCTATTTTTCAATCAATAATGTTCGTCCGAGTCTTATTCGTGTGGAAGCGGATGAGGTCACCTACAACATACATATTCTACTCAGATTCGAACTCGAGGTACTACTTATAAGGGGAGACCTTGATGTCCGCGATTTGCCCGACGCTTGGAACTCAAAAATGCAGGCTTATCTGGGCGTTACCCCTCCTGACTTCTCGCAAGGCTCAATGCAGGACGTGCATTGGTCATCGGGTTCAATAGGATATTTCCCGACTTACACGCTGGGTAATTTGTACTCGGCCCAATTTTTCGCGCAGGCTGAAAAAGATTTGGGGGATCTTCGTCTGCAGATCGAAAGGGGCGAGTTCGCTCCATTGCTGGATTGGCTCAGGAGGAAAATACACAACCAGGGAACCAGGTACCTGCCGAGAGATCTAGTGAAGACGGTTACAGGCGAGGATTTGGACTCCCAGTTTCTGATTGATTACCTCGAGCGAAAATACTCAGAACTGTATGCGCTCTGAGAGTCTTTTCAAAGCCTATACGGTTCACATTGTGTGATGTGACTCTGAGATGACGGAAGTTCGCCACTCCCGCAAACCCTGGAAGGAAGGGGTAACAGCTATTCCCGATTACGGCTCGGGGCAAGGCGCGCCTGTGAAAATTACGGGATGTCCAAAGAATGGTTGCAGTCCGGGCGGCGGCCATGTTGAACGCAAATCGGCATTACTTCCAGCAATTACTAGCCGGCGATTCTACCGAAAAAATCGATCTGGTGGGCTATGTACACAAGCCTGCCCTCTTCTATTTGCCTGTGTCTATCCTCGATCCATCGGCCAAAAGGAACGGAGTCGAGTTCAGGATGCTCTGAGAGAGCGAGGCCCATTGTGTGCACTATAAAATGAAGAAAATATGCTTCGTCTTCTCTGTAGCCCTTTGAGCCGGCGAAGACTACCCAGTCTGACGGTCCTGCCTCAAGAATTTCGGCTCCAGCTTCCCTGGCATGCTGGAAAAAATGCCTGCCTGTACGGCTGTCTCCGGACAATCTACCTTTTATTACTCGTTGATCCATGGTCCTGTGGTACAGAAGCTCTATCTTGGAATCTAAGGCCTTTTGGATCTCTGGCTGCAGAATGGTAGCCCCGTCAAAATTTATCGTGAAATAAAACATCCCTCCCGGCTTAAGCATCGAGAACAGGTGCGGAAGCACAGCGGGTACGTCAACAAGATCCAGGAAAGCGTTCGCGATAAGGAGGTCCCATGACAATTTGTTCTCTTCATTCTCCATAAACTCCAGCACGTCCGCAGTTACAGGTTTGACGAAGATTTCGCTATTCCCTCGACTCAGCCGGATGCGTCGCCTATCCGCAGAATACTCGTAGTTGCGTCTGATGGCCCAGTTCGGAAGGCGACCAAAAACCTCAGCAGTGTTTTCGGATTGAGAGTCAACGCAGGTGTAATCAGCCCGCTTGAGCAGGCCCCAGTCAATAGCCCTCTCGACCATGGTGCCTATGCCAGAGCCAAGCTCCAGGACCCTGAGCGTCTCGGGGCCGGAGGAAACCTCAGCAGCAAGCCTTTCCCAGACTGATTTGTTCAGGCTTCGGTCATCGACACTCTTCTTTGACGACAAATATCGGGCAAACGTGTATTCTTGCGGCTCGGGCATTTCTATTTCACCATCTCCGAAAGAAAATTCCGTATCTTTTCAGCACTGTCGTGCCAAGTGGGGTGGACGGCATATCGGTCGAGAGCTGCGAGGCTCATGTTCTGCAGCATATCTCTGTCTCGAATCAGTTGGTCGACATAGCCGGCTATTGAATCAATATTTCCAGGAGTAACCAGAAATCCGTCCTTGCCGGGAGTGACAATCTCGCGTGCTGCCCCTACATTGCCAGCCAAGCAAGGAAGTCCGAACCCCATGGCCTCCAGATAAACGATTCCAAAGCCCTCATAGGATGAAGGAACAGCGAGAAACTGGTTTTGACCGTACCTCTCAATAAGACCCTGGCGGTCAAGGACCCCTAGCATGCGAACATTCTTGCCGATGGCCTGAGTTTCCACGATGCGGTGTATCATGGCGACGTAGTCCGGATCGGATTCGAGACTCCCCACCACATCCAATTTCCACGCGTCCAGTGGGAGGCGAGCAAGCGCCATGAGCAGAGTATGGAGTTCTTTGCGTTGGATGAGGCTTCCAACGAACAATATGCGCAAGGGGCCCGGTTCTAATGATTCTTGCGAGATCCGGTTGACAGAGGGCGGCGGGCTTCCTGCGTCACGGCCGGGATACGCGATAACAGAACGATTGCAGCTTCCGATAAGCTCCTCGACTGTGGAACGAGTGGTCGCGCTGTTAAAAACGTAGCCGTCGACACGGGAAAGGTAGTCTCTCTCAACAATCCCGTACAGCCGATTTTTCCAGGCGGCTCTCTGTTCGCTGCATCTCAGGTGATGAACTATGGACACAATTGGATAGCCCGCATTGCGCTTGAGCAAGCGATTCCCAATGAACAGCGAAGGATGGTTCAACTCGTCTTGCAGAAGAACATCCAGCCGCGCTCCCGACAACGCGCGCCAGAATCGCGAGGAAGCGTTGTCCAGCAGATGCCGTCCGTACGTGCGCCACGGCAATGGGAAGATTTCCACCGTATCGCCGCAGGAACGGAGATGCTCCACGAGCATCCGGTCATACAGGAAGCCGCCTGTAACAATTTCCAAATGGCCGTAAATTACCAGACCGACTATCAAGGACGCTCTCGACGAAACGAAGCCCAGGCGATCTCGTTTTCCCAGATTTTCACTGTGACCGCATTGATGTTCCGTGCACTTATTCGTTCGGAAAATGAATCACAGAATATTCTGGACAGATGCTCTATGCTTGGGTTCAGGCTGCTAAATTCAGGCAATTCGTTCAAGGTCTTGTCGCGGTAATACGCGACCAGCGCATCCAACTGGGTCTCAATATCTACAATGTCTACCAGATAACCGTGCTGATCGAGTTCCGTTCCCTCAAGCAGCACCTCAACCCGGTAATGATGAGAGTGGCGCTGATTCTCATCGCCCCAGTCTCCTCCGAAAAGAAAATGCTGCGCTACGAAATCGCGCTGTACCGCTACGGTATAAAATGAGCCATTATTCATACTAGTCCTCGTATGTAAGAATCACTTGTATCGCGTTCTCCGGCTGTTCATCGAGCAGTTTGTATGCTTCCGAGACTCGGGACACATGGAACCTGTGGGTGATCAGGCTGGAAGGTTTCAATCTCTCAAGCATCCTCAATGCCAGCGTCAAACGGCGGGATTTGGTCCAAAGACCGGTGAATTCCGGCGCCAGGGCGCTCACCTGACTGCTGATCAGCTTTATTCGGCCCCTGTGAAAACGGCCGCCGAGGTCTATCGCCGCCCTCTTGCCACCGTACCATGAACCGATGACTACCCTTCCCCCAAATCCGGCTGCCGATATTGCAGTATCCAAAGCAGCGGGATTTCCGGAGAGTTCGTAAACCAGGTCGGCCCCTGAGCGAGAATGCTCTGCTCCCAACAGCTCCAGAATTCTCGCCGACAGCTCAGGATCTCCAGGATCGAGGGCGCAAGCTCCGAGCGCGGAGGATTTTTCACGCCTCAACGGGTATTTGTCAAGTGTAACAAGTAGCTGCAAAGGAAAGCCTGCCAACAGGCCGGCAGTCAGCAGGCCCACTATTCCCTGCCCTATGATCAGAACCCTCTCTCCGATAATGGGCCGTCCATCCATCAGGAAGCTTACCGCAGTCTCCATATTCGGCAGAAATGCGGCTTCTTCAGCAGACAACTCAGGTGGGACTGGAATCAGGTGCTCAGGCGGTGATGCGAAATAACTTCGGTGCGGATTGAAGGAAAACACGATCTGTCCCAGCCAATTCCGATCCACCGAGGCACCGGTCTCGATTACCTTTCCAACGCATGAATAACCGTATTTCAAAGGGTACGCGAACTTGCCAGCCAAAGATGGGATCGAATCATCTACCGGCAGATCCGCAGGCCAGAGCCCTCTGTACAAGAGCATTTCAGTGCCCGGACTTATCGCGGAGCAGAGGGTCTCCACCAGGACGTTATTTCTCGGCAGGTCTGGAAAAGGTTCTTCGACTGCAGCTACAGCGTAAGGCGCTCTGAATTCAACAGAAAGGTTCTTCATTTGTTTGAGCAACAGGGAGTATTAATATGGCGACTTACGTCAGGTCGCCCCAGAGAATCAGATCTTCTCCCAACCATCTGTGCCCCGGATTCAACACACGGGGGAAGCTCTCAGGAGCGTTTGCTCTCAGGTCCTTCACGGCCCTGAGTCCCCCGACCATTACCGGAGCAACAGTCAGAACAATGTAATCAGCCAGCTTCTCCAGTAAGAAATTCGTGATTATCCCCGATCCACCTTCAACCATCAGACTTCTGATTCCCATTTCGCCGAGCATGTCCAGCATAGCCGAAAGATCCACCATAGTCCCAGACCTCGTGGGGACTGCGTGAACTTCCGCCCCTGCCGCTTCTACCGCTTTGAGGCGATCGTCACCGTAATTACCCGTTGAAATGATGATGGGACGGCGTGAATCCTGATTCAGCAGATTGGAGTCAAGTGGGAGTCTCAAGCGACTGTCCACAACCACAGGCCTTGGGTTCTTGCCATGCACGAGCCGGACGTTTAGCCTGGGATTGTCCGAGAGTACGGTTCCAATGCCAACAAGAATCGCGTCGTGACTGGCTCTCAATTGATGTGTGAGTGTGAGGGACTTTCGCCCGCTTAACGGTAAAGCTTCGCCAGGCTTCGCGGAAATACACCCATCAAGACTCTGGGCATAACTGAGAGTAACAAAGGGACGCCGAGTTCTATCAAAATGATTCTTAGAAAGAGCGAGAAGAGATTTAAGAAAATCCATGCCACAAAAAAATAAAACGGCTCCCGCTTGATTACTGTCGGCCGAATTACCCACTAGTAAATCTCGGCTCGGAGCGGAACACTATCACGATGTTTGTAAACATACAAGATTCTTTATTCACGCACTGGAAGCATTCAGCCACGTGTCGGAAATGCTCAACTCGGAATGCGATCTTTCAACTACTCGGCGCATCGAGGCTCCTCGACATGTCATTGCGAGCGGAGCGGAGCAATCTCAGGCAGTTAACTATTGAGATTGCTCCCGGTGTTCGCCCCTCGCAATTGCGTAAGTTCTTGCATGAGATTTGAATAGGGCTTATGTTAAATGGTTGATGTCTGGACGAAACGCATTCCGGGACACCGCTGATCGGGTGCGCGAAGTCTACGCACGACCCAATTCTTAGAAGATTATGGGGTCTTGCGGTGCGTTAAGTAAAACTGGCGAGAGGAAGCGTCACACGGTGTCATGAGAAAGACTTTTGAAATCACCAGCAAATCAGAGTCAGATACATTCGAGCTGGGAAACGCTATCGGACGAATTCTCAAACCCGGTGATACGATTTTTATGCTGGGAGAATTGGGTTCCGGAAAAACAAGGCTGGCAAAAGGTATCGTTTCGGCTGCAGTGGGAATCCCGCAGGAAGAAGTGGTAAGCCCCACTTTCACTTTGATTAACTGCTTCGAGGGGGATTTCGATGTTTACCACGCAGATTTGTACAGGTTGGCCCCGAACCAGGTGGAAGGGATCGGCTTGGAGGACGCCCTGGACCAAGGGGGAGCGCTGATAGTTGAGTGGGCCGACCGAATAAACGCGTTCCAGGAAGATACCCTGATCGTTCATATTCGGTTTGGCGAGGTTCCGGATTCCAGAATCATAAATCTGGAATGGCAAGCTGACGGGACCTGGCGGAACAGACTTGAATCTGCTGCAAGGGCTTTGTTCAACAATTGGAAACTTCCCGATGATCCCAGTGTAGGACTCGGAACAGAATAGTATCGGCTATGGACTTAGAATCCATCAACCGGAATGAATAGCGAGTGCAGCCCCAGGAATAGCCTGTACGGGTCTGCATTCGAGAATAAGCAATCGCACGGAGAATGAACTAATGGCTTTGATCGTGCAAAAGTACGGAGGGACCTCTGTCGGCGATCTGGAGCGGATCGCTAACGTGGCGCGCAAAGTGGCAGCGACCAAAGACAGGGGGGATGATGTGGTTGTAGTTGTTTCTGCGATGGCCGGCGAAACTGACAGGCTTATTGGGCTTGCCAAGAAGGTCTCGCCTCTACCCAACGAAAGGGAGATGGACGTCCTGCTGTCCACAGGGGAACAAGTGACCATCGCATTGCTCGCCATGACGCTGGAATCCATGGGTTACAAAGCTCGATCCTATTGCGGGTGGCAGATTCCACTGGTGACTGACCCGGCATACGGCGCGGCAAGAATAACGGCAATCAAGAAAGAAGCTATACTGGAAGACGTGAAGAACGGTCACATAATTGTGGTAGCGGGATTTCAGGGCGTCGACGACAAGGGTAGCATAACCACTCTGGGCAGAGGAGGCTCGGATACTTCGGCCGTGGCTGTTGCAGCGGCCCTGAATGCGGATCTGTGTGAGATATTCACCGATGTGGACGGTGTTTACACCACTGATCCCAACATTACTTCAAAGGCATGCAAAATAAGAAAGATCGCCTACGAAGAGATGCTAGAGATGGCTTCAGCAGGAGCAAAAGTCCTTTACATAAGAGCCGTTGAGTTCGCTATGCGGTATCGGGTTCCTGTGGTAGTACGTTCGAGTTTCAGCGATAATGATGGTACTCTGGTTACCGAGGAGAGTTCAGATATGGAGAAAGAGTCAGTAAGGGCCGTTACATGCAACACCAAGGAAGCCAAAATAACCATTTCCGGAGTAGAAGACAAACCTGGAATCGCCTCGAGGATATTTTCGTCACTAGCTGATGCAAACATTGTGGTGGACATGATAATCCAGAATGCCAGTGCAGATGGCAAAACGGACATCTCTTTCACTTTACCGGAATCCGATCTTCAGAAAGGTCTTGAGATTTGTGGGAAGTTCAAAGAGCAACTCGAGGCCACACAGATTTCGGGAGCATCGGACATAGCAAAGGTTTCCATAATAGGACTTGGGATGCGTTCCCACTCGGGCGTCGCGGCGAAGATGTTCACCGCTCTTTCCAAAGAGGGCATCAACATCGAGATGATTTCCACCTCGGAAATCAAGATCTCCTGCGTTATCAACCAGAAGTATGCGGAATTGGCGGTGCGCACGCTGCACGACGTGTTTGAGTTGGAAAAATCCTGCTAGCAGCTGGATGCAGCGACTCAGATCTCGGATTGGCGTTTGAGCCGCTGATGCATCAACTGGTCCTGTCGGTCGCGAATGAAATTCCGACTGAAATCAAGGACGGAGGCACTTGATTGAACCGGATCGAACTCTATGACACCACCTTAAGGGATGGCGCCCAAACATGGGGTATCACCTTCTCTCTGGACGACAAGTTGAGGATAGCTCAGAAGCTTGATGAGATCGGAATTGACCTGATTGAGGGAGGATACCCGGGGTCTAATCCCAAAGACCGCAGATTCTTCAAACTGGCCAGGGAAATACCCTTCAAGAACGCTCGGGTGGTGGCTTTCGGGAGTACGTGCAGGTCAGACCTGTCCCCCGACAAAGATCCCCAAATCGCCAGCCTTATCGAAACCGGCACGGAGATCGTGACCATAGTCGGAAAAAGTTGGGATCTCCACGTCAGAGAGATTTTGGCGATACCCCTGGACCGAAATCTCCAAATGATCTGTGATTCCATAGCATATTTGCGAGACCATTTCTCCAGAGTGATCTTTGATGCCGAGCACTTCTTCGATGGATTCAAGAGAAATCCGGAATATGCCCTGCAAACCCTCCGCTCTGCGGAATCAGGCGGAGCAGCAGCCCTGGTGCTATGCGATACCAACGGTGGGTGCCTTCCATCGGAAATATATGAAATAGTGCGACAACTGAAGAAACTCATCTCAGTGCCGCTGGGGATACACGCTCACAATGATTCGGAAACCGCTGTGGCAAACTCTCTGGCCGCGATCGAGTCTGGAGCGGTCCACGTTCAAGGAACGATCAACGGTATTGGGGAACGCTGCGGAAACGCAAATCTGATCTCGATAATTCCAGCCCTGGCCCTGAAAATGCGCAGACTGGAGGCCCATGCAGAGCGACTGCGCCTGCTCAAACACGTCTCGGAATTCGTGGACGAGATGGCCAATCGAACTCCGCTGAAATCCCAACCGTATGTAGGGGCTTCCGCCTTTGCACACAAAGGTGGATTGCACACCAGCGCGGTAATCAAGAACACAGTAGCATACGAACATATTGATCCCAGGCTTGTAGGCAATGCGCGCATCTTTCCTATGTCGGAGCAGGCCGGCAGGGCTGCGCTAGTTCAAAAAGCCGCGCACTACGGGATCGAGCTCAAGTCAGAAGATCCCAGGGTTAATGAAATCCTCAAGACGATCAAAGACCTTGAAGCCCGTGGAGCCCATTACGAAGTGGCAGACGGATCTTTTGAGCTTCTTATGAAAAGGATGCTTGGTTTGCACAAGAAATTCTTCTCTCTTCACGGTTTTCATGTGAGCAACATGAAGCGACAGGGAGACACAAAGACCTATTCAGATGCCGTGATTCGCGTGGTTGTAGGTGAGAAGATGGAGTTCTCCGCGGCAGAGGGTAACGGACCGGTGAACGCTTTGGATCAGGCCTTCAGAAAGGCCCTGGAAGCTTTCTATCCTTGCGTCAGTGAAGTTAGACTGACCGATTTTAAGGTGCGCGTTTTAGAGGGAACCTCAGGCACAGGGGCTACAGTCAGGGTGTTGATTGAGTCAACTGACGGGGAGAAGGTGTGGTGGACGGTGGGATTCAGCCAAAACGTCATTCAGGCTTCATGGGATGCACTCGTGGACAGCATTGACTATAAGCTCCAAAAGGACTTGGTCTCGCTACGTCAATGAACCCCGTAAGAGAATTTCGGTGTGTAAACTCTTTGCACGGAGCCCTGATCCTGGGACTGGCGACCCTATTGATCAAGTCATGGTCGTACCTTGAGCCCATATTTCATGACACGCGGACCTACAGAAGCGGCGACTGCGTGTATGAAATAATTCAAGACAATGAGCGGCAGGGTGCTGTGTTCCTCGAAAATCCCGAAGTATTGTCCAAAATACTCCAGATCGCGGGCTTGCCCCGTGAAATATTGCCGAATCCATGCGAGGAGCGGATTCCCTGCAACAGAACGATCCGATTCACCGGAATTCCCGCTGAAATAACCGTTGAAAAGATTTCCGGAGCGCAGCTTATGAACATTGGGAAAAAGGTGGATATAAACGTCGCAGACGAATCCGACCTCAGAGGGGTTCCTGGGATCGGGCCGGTCCTCGCAAAGAGGATCGTTGCGCACAGAATCTCTGCCGGAGGATTCAAGACTCTGGAGGAATTGAAACAGGTCCGGGGAATAAGGGAGAAAAAATTTGCCAACTTCTCCCGCTACCTAGAAATCAGATCAGAGTTCTCCGACCGGCTCCAACACGTCCAGTCCGGCAGAGGTTTCTTTGATCCATCGGGCAGGATCGACGAATATCACATATACGGCACCCATTAGATCCCGCAACGAGAGAGCGGCGCCCACAGACATCACGATCCACATTTCAGGTCCAAGCCCCGTTCCGGCCGCCAACAAGCCGCATAGGAGTGGGATTTGCGCGACCGCTGGAACCAATAGGGCCAGCAAGAACCAGTTTCTGGGCAGTTCCCCCCCTCGGAGCGGGTGAACCTTGAGGCTCTTCCCCGGGTATTTTCGCCTCGCTTTCAACCTGATTAAGCCAAACGCGACAAAACGTATGCCGAAGTAGAAAACTGTGACGGCTATTCCGCTAGTCATGAGAATAGCCAGTGAGGGCGTGTGTCCTACCGGCGCGGGCGACAGGAATTTCAAGATGAGCAACGACAAAAGGCCGAGAAGGGTGGACCACACCCCCATGCCTGAAAGCCGAATCTCGCTTTCGAGAAAGAATGATTGTGTGCCTGGCAGGCGCTGAGCTGCCGCTGATTTCGTGCTAATAGGCATAAGCTGGCAGTTTACAATCGCCGAGGGTTTTCGCCAAGGGCTTGATCAGACATCACTCAATTGTTTTTTTTCCCTGATCGAGACACAGAAACTCGCCCCTTCTTTACCTTCACGTCGATAACAACTGCTTCTCCCGAACTAACCTTAACGCTTGGAATCGTCCTTTTACCAGGATTTATTCCAGCCACTGAGGGAAGAATTATCGAGTAGGTCCCAGGAGTTAGAGCGATTTCTTCCTCTGGAACGGCGTTGAATACAGCCTTTTCGCCCCTGATCTCAACTTTCTCCATTATTGGACTCTTAAGAGTTTTGGCGTACCTGGCCATTGCTTGATCCAGATCGCCTGGGCCTTCCAACTTAAGAAAAACGCCGTTGGTTTTCTTTGCAAGCGCAGCATAGCCGCTGTTTCTTTTCTTCCCAACTCCCAGGGCTATGACATCAATGTGCACCCGCTCTTTTCCCACAGAATGCTCCGCGATTTTGATCACGTCGGAGGGAGAACATTTGCCTGCAGCGTCAGTTATTATGAGCACCCTTGGGTCAAGGTTGGCCTGATTCGCAAAGTCCTTCTTCAGAGAGTACAGTGCAGCTGCACAGGGATTTGTTTTCCCTGCTGCTGAGAGGTTTTCCACTTTTTCCTTTATGCCGGAGAAAGGTGATTCAGTCCAGTCAAGCATCATGCGGCTGAGGCAAGCAGATTCTTTGCTCTTTGAGTCTGTTTCTGCTTTGTTGCACTGAAAATCCCGGACAGCAACTCTTGATCCTGGGGTAACAGCCTCGGAAAGCTTGGCAACAGCAGCCTGGGCCACCTTAAGACGTCCTCCACTCCATACGCGGTTCTTGCGTCCCATGGAAGCGGAATCGTCCACAATCACCATGAGGCCCCATTTTGCCGGCGTGCCGGAATAATTTTGGATCTTTACCGTCACCGAACCCGGAAGCTGAAACTGTTCGTTCTTGCTTCGATCTTCCTGATCATGTGCTTTGGTTAAACTTCCAGAAGGCGCGTCAGATTGTCTGCGATCGTGTTTCTTAGGACCGTCGGCCGGTGGAGGCGAGGTTTGCTGCACCTCCTGTTTTGCTGGTTCAGAGACGGGCCCGGACACCGCCGGCTCCTGTGGTTCAGACACCACAGTCTCGTTTGGCTGCACCGTGACTATTACGGGAGTATCCACGGGTTGGGGCGCTGTAGCGCCAGCGACGGACCGTTGATCTCCGGCCTTTGCTGCAACCGCAACTGGACCGCTTGCCGCCGATCCTACAAGTTGACCAGGCGGACAGCTTTTGGGCTTTCTTTCACCCTTAGGATCCAGAGATCGTTCAAGTGCAGGCAACAGCACTTTTGATGGATCGACCGGGCTCTGTCCAACGTCCTTCAAGAGACTTGAGGATGAGAATAGATTGCCGGACGGTTCACGGCTGAAAGAAGCGCTCGAAGGCGACACAGCGTCGCCCTTTTTCGTGGATCCGACCTGAATTCCGACATTGTAGGCCGCTACAGCCGAGCCGACAATAATGACGATCAAGATTAAAAACTTGAAAATTCCGCGTTTCTTGCTCACATGAATGGGAGACCTAACCTGCGGTGTTTCCAGGTTTTCCGATTTCTGCTCTTCGGGTCTGTCTGACATGGCGGACCTCGTGTGGAGTCCGGGGGGGCGGTAAGCCGAATTCTGTTCCCGACAAATCGGGTGGCGATCATTCGTCTAGGACGACGGTCTCCCGCCGTCTCGAGCGACCTACCCGGAAGCATCGGACGGGCCATCCTTAACGCTTCCCTATTTGGTCTTGCTCCGGATGGGGTTTACCAGGCTCACGTGTTACCACGAGAACCGGTGAGCTCTTACCTCGCCATTTCACCCTTACCCCCCTTTCGGGAGGCGGTATATTTTCTGTGGCACTTTCCTTGGGGTTACCCCCACCGGGAGTTACCCGGCATCCTGCCCTATGGAGTTCGGACTTTCCTCCCGCGTTGTTACGCCGGCGATCGCCTCACCCCCCCAGACATTGCGGTATATATGACAACCTACGACGAAAAGCAAGGGATTCAATGAGTTCCAGAAAGTCCTTGAAATACCGAGTATTGTATTGTAGGATTTAAACACTTTATAAGCTTCTCGTCCAAGGAAGCACATTATGTCACTAAATCAACTAATTGCATTTGCGCTCATTTCCCTGCTAGGTCTTGGGCCTGTTTGCGACGCAGCTACGGGGTTGCAGGACTCATCGTCGTCGAATTTCCGAGTTCTTTCTACTCCTCCGCCAGCCGGCGACATGATTCTGCAAGATTTGAAAGGGAGGCAGGTGAGTCTTTCCGGACTTCGCGGGAAAGTTGTAATCCTTAATTTTTGGAAAATTGACTGCCCGCCGTGTTCCGCAGAAAAACCGATTTTGGAACGAATTTATAGAAAATTCTCAGGAAGCGGGTTGGAAATTGTGGCAGTGAACCTCACCGACCCGCCGGACCAGCTTCAGGTCTATGCTCAGAGAGGCGGATTCAGCTTCACTTTCGCTTTTGATCCTTCATCTCGTTTTTCCCTAAGGAGACACACCATTGGGCCGGGCCTGCAAACTACCTTCGTTGTCAATCCCAGATCGGAAGCAATATACGAGATTCCAGGCGTTCCGACCACCTATGTTATAAACCGAAAAGGCCAAGTGGTAGGGAATTCTGTCGGAATGGTTAATTGGGAAGATCCCGAAATGTCTGCATTCCTGCAATCGTTGCTCCAGCCGGAGTTGAGAACGGCCTCGACCGCAGTCAATGCGACCAGAGCGGAAGAAATTCGTTCATCTGACCCAATGTCGATGGAAAGATCCAGGAAACTGGAGCGATCCCCTGAAGACGTTCCGCCCCGGGTAAGATTCGCATCCGCCGAGACTCCGGAGGAGCCCCCATCACAATTCCCCGGGCGGGGTCCCTACCCGCCGGCGACAGCTCAGCAGGGCTTCAACTACCCATCTGCTCCCGTGGAATCCCAGGTTCAGCTGCAACGACCTCCACAGACTGCCAGGCCGGGAAGCCAGGTTCAGCCTGGGGCCCGGAAACCGGCAACCGGTGTGGATAACCGACCTAAACAGGAAACCGCCGCCAAGCCGCCCAAGTTGGCCAAACCAGCGCAGCCCGGAACTGGAGCCGCCAAGAGAGACCCCTCAGTGTATCCGACAGCGCAACCTCCTCAGCCGTCAGTTCCGGTGGCTCATACTGGCCCCGCATCACCAGGCATGCAGCCGCTTCCACCTGCAATGCCCTACTCCCCTCCTCGCGATCAGGTAGCGACCGTCGGCACTGTGGCCCCGGATGATAACGGGACAGTAACAGCGAGAATACCCGGAATGGTTGGGGGGCCTCATTTGCCTGCTGCTCAGCAGGTGACCCGACACAACCCCATTGGCGGCTTCATACTGGATTCCTTCGGAACAACAAATGCTCCTTCTTCCGCTCAGGCTCCCCGGCCTCTAACCGTCCAGCGGCCCCAACTGGAGCAGCCCCCGCAACAGCAACCGGGTAACATAATCCAGCAGATAGGACAGGATTTTCAAAACCTTGGGGTAGGGATCAAAGAGACATTTTCCAGGATTCTCCCCGGAAAATGACCATAATCAGATGAGTTCCAATCTCGTGGATGGATCCAGCGTTACCAGCACACTTTGATTGAACATCTGTACGGACAGGGCAAGTTGACGTTCCAGTCGGCTCCTGACGATAACCCCTGATGTCCCCTCAAGCGGCCCGGAAAGTATGAGAACCTTCCTGCCGGGGACAAGGCCGGAGCGCACCATCAAATCCTCGCCCGAGTCTATGGCCATCGCCACCGCTCCGAGTTCCTGCACAAATCTCAGCTGGTCTTCCACTTTTATGATTCTTACGAATTTCTTTGTGTCGTAAAGAAGGTTGTGCTTGTCGCGATCGAGAGCGAAGCAAATATATCCGCTGAACAGTGGTATTTCCACTTCCCTGATTCTTCTCAAACCGCCAATCCTCTTCTTATGTTTGTAAAGTGGAAGGTAATAGCTGATATTGCGATTTAGCATGTATGCGGCCACCATTCTTTCGCAATTCGGTTTTATGTGCATAACCCACCACGCTCCCAAGTCCTCATCCAGAGGTCTGTCCTCCGGATAGCGCGAGTGTATGATATCTTTCGACATAGCATTCCCCAATTGGTGTACTATTCTCCGGAAGCTCCTGTGGAACAGCGAAACACGAATACTTCTACAAATTCTTATCGTACTATGAAATATTGGGGACAGTCTGTCAACTTGCGGGAACCTTAATCCTTTGGGCTTCGATCTTTGGGTTCAACAATGCCGAGCGGGTGGTAACCCCAAGGCCGGCAGACCGGTTGATTGCAGCCTTTGCCGTACTGCGGTAATGTTGTATTCGTGGGCTCTATCATATTAATTTCCGGTTCTTGCCTCTCTTCACCATGCGCAATGGAGGCCTATGAATTAGAAAACTATCATTTCTAGGGCTGATTCTTCTGCTGATTTTCTGCGTCACATCATCAATTTCTTCAGCCGAAAAGACCATCAAGATCGGAATCTCGCATATCGTTGAGCACCCAGCCCTGGACATGTTCGTTCACAAGAATTCGGGCTAGCTCTCAGAGCTACCGGAGACAATCCGAAAATGGCCCCGTCTCAAGGAGTGAACACTCATACGGCCAATAATCGCGGGCGTTGCGCTTTTCAACGGCTGGTGGCCCTTTCTGGGGCTCTGCTCGCCCAGAGCCTGGGGAGCGCTGATGTGGGTATAGGGAGGGGGACAATCCGCATTTGTGGCCACTATGGACGTGCTCTTAGGCCCCTTGGGTCTCAGTCCCAGCGACCTCAATCTGATCACTGCTATACTGGTTATCCTTACCTTGACTTTTCCGAGGGTGAAACGACGTCTGCGGATCTGAGTTGGCTGGGGCGGGAGGATTCGAACCTCCGAATGCGGGTTCCAAAGACCCGTGTCTTACCGCTTGACGACGCCCCAGTGGGGAAACTTTCGGGAATTGACCGGAACTCTTACTCCAATGTAACACCATGGTTCAGTGGACGGGCTACAATTGCTCGCCATTTCAACGGCAACCCTTTTCCTGACTCTACGGCATTGCCATGCTCAACGATGCCGAACACTGTCGGACCGCTGCCGGACATCAATACGCCTAGGAGTCCCTGTTCTTTCAGACGAGTTCTGATCGTAAAGACTTCCGGATACAAGCTCTCCGTGACGGGCTGCAGGTCGTTGTGGAGCAGATCCGCAAGTGTTCGGGCCTCCCGAAGTACATTCCACAATCTACCTTCCCTACTCCGGCCTGTCAAGGTTTTGGAAAATTCAGAATAAACAGCGGCTGTGGATACCGGAAATCCCGGGTTGACCAGCAACAGGCCGTAATCCTCTGGAATAGTTACTGGTGTCACCAGCTCACCTATCCCCTCGCCCACTGCAGCACCTCCCGTGAAAAAGAAAGGAACATCCGCTCCCAGGCCCAGAGCAGCGCTTCGGATTTCTTCGTCTGAAACGGGCAGCCGGAACAGCTCGCGAATTGACAATAAGGCGGCAGCGGCATCCGAGCTTCCTCCGCCAAGACCTGCTGCCATGGGAATCCGTTTGTCGAGTCGGATTTTGACTCTAAGATCTACCCCCACATGCTTCTCAAGCCACCTGAGCGCTCGCATGACGAGATTGCCTTCGGACTGCAGTTCTGGAATCCCGACGACTTCAAGTGCGGTTGAACCGGAAGTTTCTTCGACAATCAACTCGTCGTACAGGTCGATTGCCTGGAACAGCGTCTCAATGCTATGGTACCCATACGGACGTCTGGCCAGAACTCTGAGGAAAAGATTTATTTTTGCTGGAGCGAGTGCTCTTATGATTCGCATTGCCAGTTTTCCGGGATTTATGGGAGACGTTTTCACGAAACATAGTTTTGATAGGCGGAAAAGTCAATGCGTGGTGACCAGAGCAAACAGGATTCACGGGGCTTATGGAATGACGAATGAATCATCTGTCGAAAAAATCACTATTGGGCTAGCCGATATGCAGATACGCATGTTGGCTCCCCGTGACAAAGAGGATTCAGGCTCCAGAATATCCTTTTGGTGGGGAATCACCTCCGCTGCAGTGGTTCTCGCTCGACACATAGAATCTCACTGCGAGGACTTTTACGGCAGACGAGTGATTGAACTGGGGTGCGGTCTCGGATTGACCGGAATAGCCGCAGGGCTGGCTGGTGCGAACGTGCTGTTCACTGATTACGTTTCCCAGGCATTGGAGTTCGCAGAGAGAAATGCTCTCTTGAACGGTCTCGAACAGGGAGCTTTCGACACAGGGATTCTTGATTGGGAGAATCCCGGCCCCCTGCAGGAATTTGATGTTGCCCTCGGATCTGAAATTGTTTACGACTACTTTTTTCACGGTTCGCTGATTCGTTTGGTCCGGCAAATACTCAAACCGCACGGAACCATATTGCTAGCCGATAGAAAGAGGCTTTGCGTATCTCGTTTTATCGGACGAATGATCTCCGCGGGGTTCAATTGCGAGGAGACCACACACAAATTAGTACTCGGCGGATTTCCGGATCAGGAAATAAGCATTTTTGCCTTAACTATGAGCTAATTGTAATTACTACTGTCTTGGTTTTGCCGTATCGGGACGAATGAGTATTCTAAGGTTAGCAAACACAATTAGTAAGGAGGATGAGCCATGGAGGTAGAAAGATATACGCCAACAAGATTGGAATGGCTCGTGTTGAGCGTCGAAGCCAAGGTACCGATGTTTCTTTCCCAGGTGCGACGCCTCACAAACGTCAAATCCGTGGACGATATCAGGGTGTATTTCAGGTTGAAAGAACCCGACACAATTGTTGTTGTGGTCAGGTTTGTCAAAGACATCCCGCAAAACGTTGTTGACGCTATGGATCAAGGTTTGGAAAGAGAAATCCGCGACATTGCCAAGTATTACGGATGGGGAGATTGGTTGAAAATTGAGTGGGACGTCAGGTAAGCTTCTACCGGTTTTTTCTGTTGACTACAGCGAGATTTCTCCAACAGGGTGAAAAACTCGCAGCCCTGAAAAAAGGCACAAGTCTCGGCCAGCTAGCGGTGGCCTGCGGAACGAATGTTGATGTTGGTCCAAGTCTCCTGGCCGTCGCGTGACTAGTCTTGCCGTGTTTTCAGGCAAAAGCGGGGACGCGTGCTTCTTGACCCCGCCATCCGAACTGTACTTCTAGACCGAATCTGGGCTGCCCTTGGCGCCGATCCTGGGTTCTCGGGGGTGACTGCGTGGGTTGATGAGATTCCTCAGTAAGTCAACATAGTCGCCAGGAACAGGGTACCGAGCTTGTCCGCAAGTGTCCTCGGAACAGTCGTGTGAAACCTATTCAAAATAGGCTGGATTAGCGCTGAGGAGCGTTGTCGTCCTTGGACTCCGGCCCACCGAGAATTCTATCTATGGTCGACGGCGCTTGTTCCTCCAATTTCGCTTGGGCCGCCTCCAGCTGTTCGCGAAGCTCCGAAATCTCCGAAGCTGCAGCGTTCATTTGTGAGCTGAGCCGTTCCGCTTCCTGTTTCATCTGTTCACCGTATTGTCTCCACTGGTCAAGCTGCTGATGAATTTGTTGGCCGAAACTCTGGTGCTTGGTTATTTCCTGGCGGGCCTGCTCGGTTTCGTTTTTCGCAGTCTCCAGTTGTTTGAGCGCTTCGGTGAGATTCTCCCGCACTTTGGCCGCATCAGCCTCCGCCGTGGTCTTCAGTTTACTGGCATCGGAGACTGCATTCTTCAACGCGCCTAGGAGTTCCGCCTTTTCGTCCAGTTCACGTTTGAATTGTTCCGCGGCCGTCGAACGTTCTCTGAGCTCCTTTGCAATGGATTCCAGCTTGGACTGGAGTTCAGCGGTGCGAGTCTGATCTGCTTTCTGGAGTTCCGCCACTCTCTGCCTGAGTTGCTCTACTTCAGTGTTCTGCTGTTGTGCGTTGCGCCTGATTGAAGCCACTTCTTGCTCTTTACGGTCCAGGTCCTGAGTGAGCTTTTCCACACGTCGGTCCAGTTGCTCGGCTCGGAACTCCGCAATGGCCTTTGCGCCCATCAGTTCAATCCGGTTCTCGTCGCCTTTGCCTTTTCCGGCTTTTGCTTTTCGCTCCTCGGCTTTCGCCGCGATGAGCTTCTCCATTTGGGCAATTTTGTTGGTCAGTTCCTGGACCTGCTTCACCAGCTGCTCTCTTTCCTGAAGCTTGGCGTCCAACGATTCGCGGGCGTCCGAAAGCTGGTTTTTGAGCTCTGAAATAGTCTTCTGGTCCTGAGTTCTTGCCTGTTGATGCTGCTCTGATTCACCACAGCCAAATAGCGCCAGACCGGAGAGCATTATTAGAAATAATTTCTTCATTTAGGGCACTCCTTTGGGCTCGGGAAAATTTCAACGGAGCCGGACCGAAGACAAGCTTCCAATGCAATTCAGCCACTGCGGGCTTACGAATTGTAATGTGAAACAGTTAGTTTTGTCAATGTAAATCAGATAAATACTCCTGCAACATTCCAACGTATCTGTTTTTTGCCTTCATTATCCTGAGAATAAATGGAATCCACGGCAAGTGCATGGAATTGTTTCCAACACGACTTTAGGGGGAAGTTGACGGCAAGAGATGTCCTGTCGAACTGAATCCGTAAAATCAGTCATTCCGAATGTAAGGCCTGTTAGCAGGACTGTATTCGGCTTGACAAGGGAACTCCGCATCTGATATTGAAATTTTGATTGGAGCGTCCATTCGTCTCTTCCACTTCGGCTCACGTAAGATCCTAAATCTAGGCTCCTCAGGCGGTTATCCGGTGTACGGAAAAGTTCCCCGTCGGGCAACGCTGCGCTTCCGGCTCATGGACTCGGCTCAGAATCCGGCTAAGAGGATTTGCCGGCCAGTGTCCGGAGCTTTCATAACTCTTCTATTCTGGCTTAAGGGGGTTTAAGAATGTCCTTAAATTTTGATCTTCCCAAGGATGCAGAACTCACCAGGAAGGTCGTCCGGGAATTCGCAGAGAAAGAAATCGCTCCTGTCGCCCAAGAACTGGATGATAAAGAAGAATTCTCTTACGATCTCGTGCGCAAAATGGGCGAACTGGACTTTTTCGGTCCTTTCGTTCCAGAGGAATACGGCGGCAGCGACGTAGGTTATCTGAACTACATCATCACGGTCGAGGAAATCGCGCGAATAGACGGCTCCCAGGCTGCAACCATAGCCGCAGGAAATTCCCTTGGCGTAGCCCCCATTTATTATTTCGGTACGGAAGAGCAGAAACGGAAATGGCTACCCGATTTGTGCAAGGGGAAAATCCTCGCTTCATTCGGACTGACCGAACCCGATGCCGGTTCCGACGCTGGCGCCTCCCAAACCACAGCAGTTCTCGATGGAAACGAATGGGTCATCAACGGCAGCAAGATATTCATAACGAACTCAACCACAGATATCAGCGCA
The DNA here is from genome assembly GCA_016212935.1 of Desulfomonile tiedjei. Taxonomy (GTDB): domain Bacteria; phylum Desulfobacterota; class Desulfomonilia; order Desulfomonilales; family Desulfomonilaceae; genus Desulfomonile; species Desulfomonile tiedjei_A. The sequence goes on from JACRDE010000395.1 coordinate 34,327, forward strand.
ATATGCACGGTTCAGTGCGTCACTGACTCTTCAGATCCGAAGAAACCGGAACTTAGCTGCATCCTCGTGGAAAACGGCACCCGCGGTTTCATAACTGAGACCATGCACGGCAAAATGTGCTGGCGTTCCTCAAATCCCGGCCAACTTACGTTCCAGGACTGCCGGGTTCCTAAAGAGAACCTCTTGGGCAGGAGGGGCGAGGGGTTCCACCAGATGCTTAAGACCCTTGATGGAGGTCGATTGTCCATAGGGGCCATGGGACTCGGTGGGGCCCAAGGGGCTTTCGAACTAGGGCTGGATTACTCAAAGAAAAGAAAGCAGTTCGGCAGACCCATCGGTTCCTTCCAGGTCAATGCATTCAAGCTCGCGGACATGGCCACTGAAATCGAAATGGCGAGGCTGCTTCTTTACAAGGCATGCTGGCTGATGGATAATAATAAGCTCAATCCCAAAATTGCGGCCATGGCCAAACTGGTATGCTCCGAAACATATTACAGAGCTGCTAATCACGCAGTTCAACTGCACGGCGGATACGGATTGATGAAAGACTATGCTGCCGAGCGCCATTACAGGAACCAGAAGCTGCTCGACATCGGTGAAGGCACGTCTGAGGTCCAGAGAATAGTCATTGCCAGACAAATCGGTGTGCCCGGAAAATCCATGTAACCATAAGCTTGAGCGGGCCGACAGGTCTGAAAGGATTCAATCCATGGATGAAGAGAAAAAATTGGCCTCTTATGAAGATTTTCGAGAGGCGGTTTCAGAATACGGCGAGGAAAGAGAGGGCCACGACCTTCTGACCGATCCGGAGGCATTGGCCTCCTCCAGGGAAAAAGCCGAGCACGAAGAAGCAGTCACTCACGGCCAAAGGCTCAAGGCTGCCAGAGAACAGCGAGGATTCACTGTGGAGGAACTGGCTTCAAAAACTGAAATCCCCGTCGATGTTCTGAGCCAGCTGGAAGCAGGAGAGGCTTTCCTGCCGCTCGGGCAGCTAATCAAACTCAGCAAGGCCCTGTCCCTCAAAATGGCCGACGTGATCTCCGCTGGCGAAGAGCCCTTCACCATAGTAAGAGCCGACCAACGCCGCAGTTTCGCTCGCTTCGGCAAGACCAAGCAGGACCGCCATGGGTACGAGTACGAATCCCTTGCACCCAACAAAAAAGACCGCCTCATGGAACCGTTCATCGTTACGCTGAACCCCGCGTCCGCGGACGAGCCGTCGAGCCACGACGGGCAGGAGTTCATTTATGTAATTGAAGGCGAAATGGAGGTTCTTGTGGGCGATACGCGGGATGTGCTCAAACCAGGAGATGCGATTTACTATGACTCTACCAGCTTGCATCTGGTAAAGGCTCACGGAGACAAGGCGGCAAAGATCCTGGCAGTTCTTATAAGTTGATGTTCTTTTCTCTTACTCACAGCTCACACGAGACTTCTGGACGATGCCGTAAGGCGGATCACTCTTTTTCGCTCTTCACCGGGTTGCAGCCGCGATGACTCGGATTTAGCGACGCAACCCGTTAACCTAAGCCAGCGAGGTTCCTTCCATGACGATGATTGAGCCGGCGGATGTGCCGCTAGCCGGCATACCTGCCCCGATCGTGGCCGCGGTGATTCTCTTCGCTGCGGTATCTTTTTTCTCATATGTGATGTTTCGGCGGATAGACCTTCTGCGAAAAGCGATGCCTGACTTTCGGTTTTCCGACATAGGCGAACGGATTCGCATGCTCTTGGTTTACGGATTCGGGCAGTTCAGGCAACCCAGGTATCTTGGAGCAGGCATTCTGCACATTTTGCTTTTTGCGGGTTTCATCATACTGTCCTTGCGATCGCTCACATTGATAGGCCGCGGTTTTTCGTCGGGATTCAATTTGCCTGGTCTTACAGGGCCGATTGCCTTCGCGTACGAGGCACTGAAGGATTACACAGTCCTCATGGTGCTGTTGGTCTGCATCATATGTATTGTGCGACGGGCTGTTTTCCATCCGGCGAGGTACTCCCACCCGGGAGGCGGTGGACACGAATACGAGGCGTATGTAATTCTGGGGCTTGTCTCATGCCTTATGATCACTGACATGGTTTACGACGGCAGCGCATTTCGGGCCCAACCTGAAGCCGGACCGCTCTTTTTTCCGGCAGCGGCTCTCGGTTCTTTGTTCATGGCCGGGGCTGGTCCTGAGACTCTGGAGAGACTTCACATAGGCGGTTACTGGGCTCACATTCTGGTGTTCTTCGGTTTACTGAATTATCTCCCTATTTCCAAGCACTTCCACGTGATTTCCGCGCTCCCGAACGTGTTTTTTGCCAGGCTCAAGAAGGGTCAGATAAAGCCCGTGAAATGGGGCGCCGAAGACTGGATGTCCCTGGAAGAGTGTGGTGTTGGGCGATTCGGAGCATTCACTTGGAAGCACGTGCTCGATTTCTATTCCTGCGCGGATTGCGGGAGATGCTCGGACAACTGTCCTGCCAATGCGGTCGGTAGGGGGCTTTCCCCAAAAATGATAAGCATAAAGGCCCGGGATTACGCGTACAAGTACCACCCGGTATTTGGGCCCGCGCCGGCACCGGGTGACATCAAGTTCGTCGGGGACGTGATCACGGAAGAGGAAATCTGGTCTTGCACGACTTGCGGAGCGTGCGAACAGGAGTGCCCGATCTTCATCGAATACATTGACAAGATCGTTGACATGAGGAGATATCTCCTGGATCAGGGAAGTCTGCCGCAGTCACTTCAAAAACCCATGCAACAGGTAAAGAAAAAAGGCAATGCCTATGGAGCGAACAAAGTCAAGAGAGCCGCATGGGCCAAAGAAATTGAAGGTTGCGACATCAGGGAGCTAAAAAAGGGAGATTCAGCGGACCTGTTATTCTTCGTGGACAGCTGCGGTTCCTTTGATCCTCGGATTCAGGAAATCTCGAAATCATTCTCTCGAATCCTTTCAAAGGCCTCCTGTGATTTCGGAATCCTGGGCCAGGACGAAACCGAGTCAGGCAACGAAATACGGCGGTTGGGTGAGGAAGGTCTATTCGAGCAGGTTGCCCAGAAGAATATCGAAGCATTCCAGCAGAGGCAATTCAGAGAAATAGTCACTTTTGACCCGCACGCCTATAACGTGATCAA
>JACRDE010000396.1 GCA_016212935.1 Desulfomonile tiedjei
ACAGGACGCGGCCTGCGGCCGCAACCAAACTTCGTCCGATTTCTCTCATAGAAGCAGTAAGTTACATCGATCGCAATCCAACTTCTTCTCGAGAAAACAAGAAATCGAACGTTATTAATAAGAAGTGCCTCCCCGATTTTAAATATTTGAAAGCGAAATCGTATAACCGATCATTCACCGCAGGGGAATTGGATTCTTGAACACCAGTTGCACAAATCGATAAATTGATGGAGACTTGATTTCAAAGGAGGGACAAACATGCTGCCAAAGAAAATTCTCTTATGCACTGATTTTTCTGAAAACTCCATGCCCGCGAGGGCGTTGGCAGTTGAGTTCGCTCTAAAATTCAATGCAGAGCTCATAATTCTTCATGTGGTCAATTCTTCCAGGCTCGGTTATCCGGCCTTTGAGGTGGGGGTCCCATTTGATTTACAGGCAGTGCTCAAAGCCATAGAGGACTCTGTTCAGAGGAACTTCGCCGAAATAAAGGAAGATTTCAGCAAATCGCTCAAAGAACTGCAAACCATGTCCCGCATCGGGGTGCCATCCAACGAAATCGTCAAGTTTGCTGATGAAGAGGGCGTGGATCTCATCGTCATGGGGACACACGGTTGGACAGGAATCAAGCACCTGATTCTGGGCAGTACTGCAGAAAATGTGGTACGGAGTGCAGGTTGCCCGGTCTTGACCGTGAGAGCGCTTTCCCTGGAGTCTTCGTGACGCAGTTGATTCAAGAGAATCGCTGCCTGCTCATGAAGCCGGCGGCGCGGTACCACGACATTTCCCTAGAGGTCTTTCCGTAAGGAATACTGATACGAATTCGCAATCAAAGAGTCAAAATCGGAGAAATCCTTCTTGTAAGAAGTGTTTCTCCGAACCCCATCCCAAGAGCTTCTAGCTTTTTTGGAGGGACCCTCCAGTAACCCTCGTTCAAAGGGTCCCTGGTATTGCGTCCTCTTTCGGTGTTCTATTCTTCGTCGTCCGTTTTCAATACTGCGAGGAATGCCGATTGGGGGATCACCACGTTGCCGACCTGCTTCATCCGCTTCTTGCCTTCTTTTTGCTTTTCCAAAAGTTTCTTTTTCCGCGTGATGTCTCCCCCGTAGCATTTTGCGGTAACGTCTTTTCTCAATGCGGAGACTGTTTCCCGTGCGATAATTTTGCCCCCGATCGCGCCTTGCACCGCGACTTTGAACAATTGCCTGGGGATCTCCTTCTTAAGTCTCTCGCATGAGCGACGGGCCCTCTGGTGCGCGCGATCTTTGTGCACAAGCATGGAAAGGGCATCTACTCTTTCTCCGGAAACCAGAATATCCACCTTGGCAAGTTCCGTTTCTCTATATTCGAGGAACTCGTAGTCAAATGAGGCATAACCCCGGGAAACGGATTTCAGCTTGTCGTAGAAATCAAACAACACCTCTGCCAGAGGAAGATCGAAGGTCAATTCCACCCGACTGGAATCCAGAAAATGCATATTCTTTTGCACGCCGCGGCGATCTATGCACAGAGTGATGACGGCGCCAAGGTATTGTTCCGGGAGTATTATGGATGCACGGATGAAAGGCTCCTTGGACTTCTGGATCACAACCGGGTCCGGGTACTTGGCGGGATTGTCGATTATGACCTCTGTTCCATCTCTTAGCACCAATAGGTACTGTACTGAAGGAGCGGTGAGAATCAGCGACAGATTGAATTCACGCTCCAGACGTTCCTGGACTATTTCCAGATGCAAGAGCCCCAAAAATCCGCACCTGAATCCGTGGCCAAGCGCTGTTGAGTGATCTTTCTCAAAAGTAAGAGATGCGTCGTTGAGCTTTAATTTCTCAAGTGCCGTGGCAAGTTCGTCGTAATCGTCAGATGAAATGGGGTAGAACGATGAGAAGACTACCGGCTTGACCAGTTGAAATCCCTTGAGGGCCACCAGACACGGCCTTTCGTCAACCGTCACAGTGTCTCCGATTCTCGTGTCGCTGACGGTTTTTATCCCAGCAATCATGTACCCCACATCGCCCGCGCTGAGCACTTTTTGAGGTGTTCTTTCGATTAGAAAAATTCCCGTTTCCTCAACCTTGTAGCACGCCCCGTTGGACCATAACCTCACCGTGTCACCAGGTCGCAAGCGCCCGTCGAAGAGCCTCAGGTGGACTATGGTCCCCCTGTACGGATCCCAGTGGGAATCGAAAATCAACGCCTTCAGCGGCGCGTCAGGGTCTCCCGTCGGAGGCGGAATCCTCTGTACCACGGCCTCCAACACCTCCACGATTCCTATGCCTTCTTTTGCGGATATGGCGACAGCTGTTTCCGAGTCCAGTCCAAGGTCCTTTTCAATCTGAGCCTTCACCCTGTCAACATCGGCAGAGGGAAGATCGATCTTGTTTATGACGGGGATTATTTCTAGCTCTTGCTCCAAGGCCATGTAGAAATTGGCAAGAGTTTGAGCCTGGACTCCCTGGGCGGCATCGATCACCAGAAGAGCCCCTTCGCAGGAAACCAGCGCTCTGGAAACTTCATAGGAGAAATCCGCATGTCCTGGCGTGTCGATCAGATTCAGGACGTAATTCGATCCGTCCTCGGCCCTGTACGGGAGCGCTACGCTTTGACTTTTGATGGTTATGCCGCGCTCG
>JACRDE010000393.1 GCA_016212935.1 Desulfomonile tiedjei
GGACGCGGAGCCTGCCATGTACTTGATGACCGCCACCTTGCCCTTGCCGCGGAGGAGCTTCGCCATGTGCTTCGCAGCCAGGGCGCCGCCGGCGTAGTTGTCGGTCGCCACGAAGGAGACCCGCTTGTCGGTTTCGATGTCAGAGTCGATGATGACGACCGGCATCTTGGCGGCCGCTGCACGCTCGACCACTGGGACGAGCGCTCCGGCGTCGGTAGGCGCCAGCACGATGCCGGCTACCTTCTTCACGATGAAGTCCTCGACGATTTGGATCTGTTTTTCACGATCGCCCTCGCGGTCCGGACCCGTCCAGAAGATCTCCAAATTGTGCTCTTTGGCGGCCTTTTGTGCACCGGCGAGAACCGAGTTCCAGAACGAATGGGTAGTCCCCTTGGGGATGACTGCGATGGGGCCCACTCCCTTTGGCTCTTCGGCGGTGTTCTGGTCCTTGGAGGGACCTGATTGGGGCGTGGTATTGTCTCCCTTCTTAAGAAACAGTCCAGCACCCACGGCTGCGGCTACGACCAGCAGAAACACCAGAATCAGGACGTTCTTGTTCAAGACGACTCCTTCTGCGCTCTCGTTTTTTAGACTTCTGTAATGGACTCTGTCGCACATTTGAGAGAACAGTCAAATGAGTGATAGAGATTCCCAGCCTTCAATGGGGCCTCCAGGTCGTAGAGGCCCGGTCACGTCATATAGTGTTCCTCAACCCGAGATGGTAAAGCAACATAAATCCACCATCTTTTCTGAATCTAACTCTGTGTGAGCATTATTTAGCCCATACCCCTTTCGGTCTAACCATCGTTCTCCGATCGAAAACCGAAAATCACTTGTATTAATGCTCTAATATCAAAAAAGCAGTTCCGTTCCAATTCCACCTGTTATCATCCACCGATTACAGGTTGCCGTCTCGCTGTCTTTCCGTTCGATTAGTGGTACCATAGATACGGGGATGCCCAAATCGAATTATCTCTGGCCTTCTCATACGCATGGGTACTGCAAAAAGTGGGCGTCTCGGCGGGAAAGTCAGGAAAAGATTTTCTCCAGCGGAGGCAGAGCACTGGCGTGACCGTCACATCTTCCTCATAGGCCCCACCATCTTTTCGTTTCTCGACCAAATGACCGCTCCACCGTTCGCAGCGAGAGAGAGACTCAATCATATCTCGCTGAGTGGGCAAATCCCCTTCGTCACTTCTCAGGAGAGTCGCCTTCTGTCCTATCACCTCATCTCGTGAGTATCCTGTGATTTCCTCGTACGCTGGATTCACGTATTCTATAGTTCCTTGGGTATCGGTGATGACAATGCCTTCGACAGCCTGCTCCACGGCTGTCACCAATCGTCTTTGCATAGCTTCGTTGCGTTTGGCCTCTGCAATCCTCCAAACGGAATCCATAAGCACATTCAGCTGTTGAACATCGCTATCCTTGTAATCCGACTCCTTGTTACCGGCGCCCACAACTGCCACAATTCTATCACCAGAGAAAACAGGGATGGTCATGAAATTATGAAGTTCAACGTGCCCTTCGGGATGGCCCTTCTTCAGAGGATTCTGGGCCTGAAAGTCATTAACGATGATGTGTTTCCTTTGCCTGACTGCTTCGCCCCATATGCCTGTTTTGTCAAGCTCGCATAAGCTCTGCGGTTCGGCAGCCTCGCACTGTTGCATTACTTCCTTGGGCCATGTATTGATTTCGAAAAGACGTTTTTCCTCATCGTAGTGGTATATGTAACCCACCTTGCTCCCGGTGAGCATAATGACTTCCTTCAAGGCGAAATCGAGCAAGTCCTGCTTGTTAGCCGCCCTATACTGGCCAATGTCGTAAAGACTCTGTAGGCGTGCTTCGTTCATCCGTATTTGTTTCTCAGCTTCTTTGCGCTCGGTGATGTCCGTATGCGTACCGATCATTCTCAACGGTTTTCCATCCCGGTCACGTGCTACTACCTTCCCTCTGGAAAGAATCCACACAGGGGAACCTGATTTGCTGATCATACGAAACTCAACTTCGTACGTTTCTCTCATGCCGTTGAGGTACTCTTTCAAGGCGTGACGTACTGTCTCAAGGTCTTCCGGATGTACTAGGTTCTGCCACTCTCCGAAGCGCCCGCTGAAATTTTCACTCTCATATCCGAGCATGGAAAAGAAACCGGCGCTGCGGAATACGTGATCTGTTTTCAGGTCCCAATCCCAGACTCCGTCAGCGGTAGCCTCTATCGCTAACCTGAACCGCTCTTCGCTCTCCCTCAACGCCTCCTCTGCCTTCTTGTAATCGGTGATGTCTGTGATGATACCGACTAAGCCTTCCAAGGTGCCGTCTTCCTTCAAGATCCGCCGACCGGATAAATGCCCCAAGAACTCCCTTCCGCCCGCAGCCTGGTAGCGGCGTTCCAGACTCACCTGGTCAATTTCCCCATCCATTAACGATCTCATCTTCCCGTGACCCAATGATCGCTGCGAGGGATGGACCAGATCGACATACGGGGTGCCGATCAAGTCTTCGCAGGGTCGAGAAAAAAGATCTCCCATGCTTTGATTGGCGAAGGTGATGAGACCTTCAGGATTGACAAGTGTTATCCCTGCTGGTGATCTATCGAAGATGGTTTGGAGCTGTTCCCGACTCTCCCGAAGGGATTCCTCGGCCTCCTTGCGGTCTGTAATGTCCAGCATTATCCCCTGAAGAAATAATGGGTTACCGTCTTGATCGTGCACGAACGCCGCTTCGTCGCGGAGCCAAACAATGCGGCGATCCCTTGATAGCATGCGATACTCTTGCACAAAGGTCTCACCAGGTATGTGGCCACGAGTTACTTCAGCGATTACTCGGTCTCGGTCATCAGGATGGAGCTGTTTTCGCCACAAGTCAGGGTCTTCCTGGTATTTTGCCGGAGAGAATCCCAGCACGGTCTCTATTTGTGGACTGATGTAATACCAATGCTCGTTCAAAGCAGTAAGAATTTGGGGAACCTTCTTTAGTAAAGAAGGTTCCCCAAGCCCTTCCGAGAAACTTTTAGCACTGCTCTGCATCTTCATTTTCCAGCGGAAAATGAAGATGCAGACAAATGTTAGAAATTCTTGGGATGGGGTTCGGGGAAACACTTCTTACAAGAAGGGTTTCCCCGATTTTACTTCTTTGATTGAGGGTTAGTATAAGTAGTCGTGCTGGCCTCGTCCAACGCCGCAGTGTACGTAATTGCTGGTATTAGTTACACTAGGCTACGATATCTGGTCGCAGCATCCTGGAGAGCTTTCTCTGCTTCCTGCGGTCTGTTATGTCGGCAATTACCGCTATGGTGGCCATGTGGTCTCCGCCAGGCCCAACAACTGGCGATACGGAGAAGTCCGCCCAGAGAATGTCACCGTCTTTCCTTATGTATCGCTTCTCAAAACGATAGGAATCTGTTCTTCCCTTTACCATCTCTTCGTGCTTGACTCTGGATGCCGCCGAGTCATCAGGATGAGATATGTCCAAGAAAGTCAAATTTTGCAGTTCTTCGTTGCCATAACCAAGCATTGAGGCCAGAGATTCATTGGCTTGAAGAAATCGCCCGTCCGCGTTCACTACGTCGATTCCGACGGCGGCGTTCTCAAAGATTGCTCTGTAGCGCTCTTCGCTCTCCTGAAGCGCTTTCCTGTCTTGAAGCTGCCTCTCGTAATCTAGGAAGATTTGACAGATGATCATCGTAGCCAAAGGATAGAAAAACAGTATCGGCAGACCCATCTGTCGTAGCACCTGTGGACCGGCTCCACCAGGGAGCGCGAGGAAGATCGCCAGCATGATGACATGAACAAGCAAGCCAAAGCCCCATAGCGAAAACGCACCAATTTGCTGTGCAGTACTCCTCCAAAGGAGATAGAACGCGACTCCAAGCCCGGCTGATTCCACGATGACGCTGACACCGACCCAGGCCCCACCTCCTCCCAACCAAAGCCGGTAGGCACCACACATGGCCGCGGCAACCGCAGCAACCAAAGGACCGCCAAACAAGAGACCGGATAGAATTTGGTTTCCTACAGTTTTCTTTCCAAAGCGGGAGCCGATAACTTGATATGTGGCAGCAAGCGCGACCAAGAGCGCTACGTTCTGGATAAATTAAGAGGGTTTAGCTTGAAACGGTATGTCCGTAACATAGAGACCTCCGCATATGAGTATAAA
>JACRDE010000394.1 GCA_016212935.1 Desulfomonile tiedjei
TCCAACGCTGAAACCTGAGAAGCCGGAACGTTCGGAACGGCAAGAGCACCAGCGCCCCGAAATAAAGCCCGAGTCGAAACCTCAACCGCCTCATCCGGAAGCTAGACCTGAAATCAGGCACGAACCGAAGCCTGAACGACCGCACCCCGAGATGAAGCCCGAGCTCAGGCAAGAACGGCCTCAACCGCAACCACAGATGCGTCAGGAACCTCCGCGTCAGGAAAAAGTTCAACCGAAACCGGAACCTCCGAAGCCTCAGCAACCGCTGAAACCGGGGCAGCGTCCCGATCAAAAGGAGTAATATAAGAAAACCGGGATTCGTTTCGACGCGCCTCCCATGACAGGGAATCGATGCGCAGAGTATTGGATGAGTTCGCTTGCGTAGCTCTTGGGAATGTCTGGGGAGCGATTTAGCGAAGCCGTTTAGTCGTCTTCTTATTGAGTGTATTGGAAAAGGTTGTGAGACAGATCGTGACTGAAGTTGTCCTAATAGATTATCATGTTGAAAGCAGTTGCGTAGGCTTGGTTCAGGATCGGAAGAGGATGGCTCCATCCGCCTATAAACTTTTCCTATTTGTTTGCCTTGCAGCGTTGATATCCATTCTATCCGCGTGCGGCGCCAGAACTAATTTGACCAAAAATATGGAGTTGACTGCACTCATTGCGGAGGCCGAAAGGAAGTCTTATCTGGTGAATCAGTTTCGCACTGAGTTCGTCAAGACGCGCCGCAATTCGGTTTTTGATCGCGACATGAAGGTGAAAGGTGTCCTTGTCTTCCAGAAGCCGGATAAATTCCAGCTCTCAATTTCCGGAGACGTGACCATAGAGGTCCTGTCCAACGGACGTGTGGTGACGGTGACACACGACCAAAAAGATCGCGAAGTGTATCATGTTCACGGAGAAAGAGACCTTTCCAAGATGGCTGATCCTCTGATGCTGCTGATCGAGAGTTTCGGCAATGGAGGGATGCGTCGTTTTTCAGTCATCAAAAGCGTTCAGATGGGTGACACCCTCATAGCGGAAGTAGATCCCTCAAATCACAAGGACTTCTCCAGAATAAAGAACGCCACCCTTGCAATTGATGATTCTGGTCAACTGAAGAAAGTCATTATCAATTTCAAGAATGGCGACTTGGATGAAATTGAATTCAAATCCTGGAATCTGTTGGCTCAAAACGACCCCGAAATAATCGCTCTCAATGACAAGCTCGGCCAGCAAGCGGACCAAGGTGCCAACAAGGAGGAGCGGACTGAAACCGCACCGGCAGAAGTTCCAGCAAACCTCGTTGAAGCTTGCCGAACGGGCACGCAGTCGATCGACTAATTATAATTCGCATTCCGTCGGTGGATTCTTGGATGGGGAAAGTCTGTCATTCCTGCCGAGGCGGGAAGCCGGGTCTGCCTGCTGTAGCGCTTCCGGATTACGCTTGCGTGGGAATGACGGTACAGGCTTCCGCTTCCCGTCGGACCAGAACACCAATCCATGAAGCGATTTGCCTGGAGCGGGGATTGTTAGCCAACGCTTGATAGAAAAGCTAGCGTCCCGGCCGAGCCGATCGTCGCTATCTGTACTTATTGGGAATTATATAAGGAGAATCTGCCTGATGATCGGTCACTATCGTTCCTTGAGAAAGCTCACATCCACATCCATGTTAACAAACTGCCATGAATTTCCCACGTAACAGGCACTTTCCCAGCCGGAGGGAGCTGGTCTCGCCCACACCCCTTGTCTAGAAACTATTATCGCCGTATCTGGGAATATCTCGCCCTTTCTGAAAAAGCGCGCTTCCCATCGTGTGCCCTTGGCCTTGTAGAATCGGCTTTCGATCATCAGTCGGAACGCGTGCGCAACGCATCACCCGGGTACAGTGGTTTGCGCCACGGATTCTTCAGATGTTTGCCCTGAACCGTCGCATAGATCATTAGGGGTGAGGTTAACACCAAAGACGCCACCCCAAGAACACCCACGACTATGATGAGCGGAATCATTGCGGTTAGAAACCATATCGTTCTTATCTTATGGGCCACATTGGGCTGCATTCTTTCACTTCTCCTCTGAAGCCGCTCAACGCCGAGCAGCGTTTACTGAGATTCGGTGCCCGCCCCGAGTCTTCAAGACTCCCACAAGATCGCCTCTTGAAGTCACGTTGCCAGAAAAGATGTGACCGCTGTTATGACTTGCCTGGAACCTATTCCCGTTTATGGTTCCGGTGAAGTGATAGGTGTTCTTTTTCCCGCCGGTGTAGACATGGGCAACCCCTTGGAGAGCGTCACCATCCTGCTCTATTCTAGCCGTCATGACCGATCCCATCACGGAAGCTTCGTAGTTGCCGGAAATATCCCTTTGAGCGCCATGAGCAGGGACGCAAATCATGATGACTATGATAAGTAGTATTGCGCGCTTGAACATGCGAGGGCCTCCTTTCAACTTCCGTATCACCGCTGGACCTTATCGAATGAGATTGCCCCGCCGCAAAGTTGTTCCCGGATTTCTCGAGAATCCGGGATCGGTAAGCGCCCTTCGGTGCTTGAAAGTGTGAAAAGGAGCGTATTGTCCAGACAAATTGGCCAGGCTCTGGATCCATCTCTGTGCAGCTTGTTTATGACCGGCGTCACGGGATGTCCAACCGGATGGTACCAGTGAACCACCTTTCGGCCTGCCGGGCCAGCCGACGTACCTGTCGAGGATCTCCAATCGCGAGGGCCCCGAATCTGCCGTCAACTGAGCGCACAACGGTCAAATGTGAATCGATGTCCCTCTTTTCACCATTTCTCTCAAGCCGAATCGAGCAACTGTCTGTAAATTCAAGGGATGTGCGATCCATTTCCTCGACCGCGACAACGATCATTTGCATTATTCCCAATAGTAAGTGTCTGTCAGGTCTGGGTTTTCCATCCATCAGAAAAACTTCAGGGGGCGTATCCTCGCGAATGCACACCACCAGTTCAAGTTCCGAGTCGAAAAGCCCCAATTTCGGCAATGGGTCGACCAATAGTCGCATAGAAGCAAGCCTTGCAATTCAGCAGCTAGATCCGGTCCTTTTCTTTATCCTCTGCCTGAGAGATTCAGCCAGAATTACGGCAGCGCTCTGGGAAACGCTTAAGGAATCGATCTTGCCCACCATCGGAATATAAACACTCTGATCGCATCTTTCACGGACGAGCCGACGCAGTCCTTTTCCTTCAGACCCCAGGACCAACGCCGCCTTCCCAGAAAGATCCACTGAAAAGACGTCTGCAGTTCCGGAAGCGTCCGCTGCGAACACCCAATAACTAGAGTCCTTGAGCATCTCAATGGCACGGACCAGGTTTACCACCCTCGCCACAGGAACGTGCGCGGACGCTCCCGCTGCCGCTTTCTCCACGGCTGGGGTGACCGGCACCGCACGATCCTTGGTCAGCACCACTCCTCCCGCTCCCAGGCACTCACAACTTCGGAGTATGCTCCCGAGATTCGCAGGGTCCTGTATTTCATCCAAGACTAAAATCAGCATCTCGGAATTGCCGCATCTTGAGAGCATATCATCAATGTCAGCATACAAGAACGGCTCCACTCTGGCAGCTAAACCTTGGTTGTGTGGCGACCCCGCAATGGAAGCAAGCTGATTTCCATCTACCTTGGTAATGGGAATCCCGGCAGCCTCCAATCGGCGTAAGAGGCCTTGCACATCTGATTCTCTGGCGACGAAGACTTCTTGAATGCGTCTTTTTCCTACCCTCATAGTCTCGAGAATCGGATGTACGCCGTAAAGAACCGTTTGGATAGGGGGCTTCTTCTTTTTCAATCTGGCTTGGAGCTCGGAGCGACGTCGCTCTTTTCGCCGAGTTCCTCCTGTGAAGGCATTCTTGACTTGACCTTGGCGGCGGCGATTTCTCTCAAGGCCATGACAACCTCTCTGTTGTCTCGATCGCGCACCATCAGGGGAGCGCCCCTCTTCAATTCCTTTGTCCTCTTGGACGCCAGAATCACCAAAGAAAAACGGTTTTCAACTCTTTCCAAGCAGTCCTCAACAGTTACTCTCGCCATGTTTTCCCTTCTCTTATCATTCAATGTTTTGGGTTTGTTCTCTGATCTTTTCCAGTTCGGATTTCATAAATACGACATGGGACGCTATCTCCGTTGAAGCTGATTTGGAGCCCAACGTGTTGACTTCCCGATTTATTTCCTGCAGCAAAAAATCCAGTTTTCTGCCAAGGGGAGAACCCTCGGTAAAAAAGTTGATGAACTGTTCCACATGACTCTTCAAGCGGGTCAATTCTTCAGTCACATCCGCTCGGTCGGCAATCAGGGCCACTTCTTGAGCGAGCCGATCAGAATCCAGATCCAACCCGCCGGAGAGCTCCTTAACTCTTCTCTCGAGCCTTTCCTTGGCCGATGCAACCACCTGATCCACCAGCGGCGCAATGAGAGAGACGTTCTCTCGTATGGAAGTGAGTCTTTTTACGATATCATTCCACAGAGCGGCTCCTTCTGCTCGCCTCATTTGATCAAGGGACTCAATGGCGTTGCGGAGACTTTCTTCGATCAAGGGCCACTCCCGCTCGATCTGATCTTCTTTCTCCGCTGGGACTATTATATCTTTGAGCGTGAGCATGTCGCTAACGGTGATGTCCCCTGAAAGGCCGAATTTATCTTTGAGTCCGGTGAGACAACCGTAGTACGCAGCAGCCAACGGTTCATCCAGGGCCACTTCTATCAGGCCGCTTTTGCCCGCGACACGCGTCACCATGACGTCGAACTTACCCCTGTGGATAATTTCCGATACTATCTTGCGTACTTGAGGTTCAAAGCAATTGTAAGCCTTTGGTAACTTGACTGACACATCCAGGAAACGATGATTGACGGCTCTGATTTCCGTAACAACTTCAACCTCGCCAATTCCGGAGCGGCCGCGGCCGAAGCCGGTCATGCTCTTAATCGGACCTGTGGAATCGCCTATTGCGCCAACATGCATTTATAACGCTCCCTGAACCTGTTGAGTATTGTGATCAGTTCCTCTGCTGAATAATCCGGGTACGTCCACTCAAGAGGCCTATAAGTTCCCGACCTGTATATAAGAGTTAGATCGGCGAATATGCCATCCTTCATATATATTCGGTGTGCATTGTTTTTTCCGGTGGCCAGAACGAAATTGCCCAGAGTCAACAATCCCGGATCAAGATTGAACCGTCGCTTGCCCTCCACGGTATATGTCTGTTCTATTCTATTAGTCAAGCGTTTGATGTCCGCTAATGAGCTCCTGTCGACTAGATCCCTGAAAGCCCAGAGCCATCTTCGGATTCCCGGGCCCATTTCCTGGTCATAATAAGACGTGAAACCGAATGAGATCGGCCCCGCCTCTTGTTCGCTGGGACCAAGCTCCTTGATCAACTCTGATCTGACAAAATCTAAGACACGCTCGTCCGCTGCCAGAACACTGACCACAACCCCGGCAGGCTCAGGGATTCGAGGAATACTCAATGCAGTTCCTATTTGATTCTTGTTGCTCTGACAATGCAGAGACTCGATGAAAAAAGCAGAGAGCCGACACGCTTACACACAATACGTCATATCAGATCATTCCTGTGGAAAGTCTCTCTCTTCTTCGAGTCCTGCTTTAATCCCCTGGAGCATTGACTTGGGAAAATTCTTGGGAGACGTCTCGAAGACTTTGGGTGCCTCTTCCCGCCTGCGTCTGATTATTTTCAGAGGCTTGGCCGGTTTGGGAGCCAGTTCAATCTTTGGAGCCCTACGTCGTTTCACTGGAGTCGGCACTACCTGGACACTTACATCTGGAGACCTGACCTCCATGTCCTCGATGGCCTGGATTACCGGCTCTGGCGAAGCGATTTCCTGTGGAATCTCATGCGGCGCCACATCTAGTTCGAGTTTCTGAGCCGGAGTCCCTTGAGTTTCTGGTCCGACCTCAGTTTTGTGTATTCTTGAGGAAAACAATTCCGAAATCTTGCCTCGAAGCTTGATCTTGGTTTTCTTCAAGCTCGAAATCCTTGAGTTCGCCGGCAATTTGGGGACAACTTGTTTAGCCCTTTGAAGCCCGAGGACTTCCTCCTCACTGACGGCGTCGCCCGGGCGAGCCTGCGAAGTCTCACAGTCGGAGCACCCATGCGCGGATGAGTGAGATTCAGTGAACCAAGTGGTTCCTGCATCGAAGCTGCAAATTGTGTTTCCTATATGGGGGTCAACAACTGTCTCATGAGGCATTGCGGTACTGAATTCAGTCGTTCTGAAGAAATCCTTGCCTCTTGTCATTTTTATCAGATCCTTTTGCGAGATTTATGCTCATTTTAAATTATATCGCGTACGTCATCGCTTTTCAACATTCATGATTCTCAACATCCCTGTTTTTTCAAACAAGTTCGTCTGCGGGGACAAATCGTTGTTACGAAGAAGCCCAACCGAACACACAGCGTATGCAGCGAGATCACACACCACTCTTCAGGTGTGGGAGACTCAGGGAATGTAATCGAAAGCGATCTATTCGAGCTTCATCGAGGGACATTCACATAGTCGTGGAACTACACTTTCCTGAGTTTTTCTTCTTCCTCAGCGGAGGTCTTGCATTCTATGCAATGCGTGGTAACTGGGCGAGCCTCAAGCCTCTTGAATTCGATTGGTTCTCCGCAGACCTCACAGAACCCAAAGGTACCGTCCTCGACTTTTTCCAAGGCTTTTCTTATCTTATTTATGAGCTTGCGCTCTCGATCCCTGATTCGTAGCTCGAAATTGCGATCGGACTCCATTGACGCTCGGTCGGTGGGATCAGGAAATGAAGTCTTGGTTTCGATTTCCGTCATGTCGTCGACCGTTCTGCCTGCGCCGCGTACCAGTTCATCCAATTGCTTTTGAAGTATACCCTGGAAATATTCCAGATCTTCCTTTTTGAGCTTCATAACAGTCCTCCAATGCAATGAACACCCGAATCCACCAGATATTTCGGAGAGAACCCCTCCTCATTCCAATTTCTTGGAAGCAAGCGTTCGCTCGCATGATTCACAAACGTCTTGTTTACCGTCAGCCCTGTGTTACGGCGTAAAACGTATCTCACCTTTGCCTAACAGATCATGCAGATGGATAATCCCTGCCAATTTCTGCTTTTCGTCCAGCACAGCCAGGGCTGTTATCAGTTTTCGCTCCATTATTTCAAGAGCTTCCGCTGCTGTTCTGTCATCACGGATTGTTAACGGGCTCGCTGTCATGAGAGCCTCTGCGCGTGATTCGTAGATTCGGTCGCCAGTTGCAAGGAATCGCCGCAGGTCTCCATCGGTTATTATTCCCATAAGCTGATCGCCTCGAGTGACCAGCGCAAATCCTAGGTTCTGTCGGTTTATGCATCCGATGACTTCTTGCAGAGACGCATTTTCTCCCACCTCGGGAATTACGGGTCGGCGCAACATGATATCCCTGACCTTAAGATTCAGTCGTTCGCCGAGACTTCCCGCAGGATGATGGCGCAAAAAGTCTTCTTTGCGAAATCCCCTCTTGACCATGAGTGCCACAGCCAGAGAATCGCCCAATGACAATGCAGCGGTGGTGCTCGCTGTCGGTGCCATGTTGAGCGGACAGGCTTCGCGCGGAACCCTGCAATCCAGCACAAGATCGGCCATTCTAGCCAGTGCTGACGAAGCAACGCCGGTGATCGCTATAATGAGCGGGCCTCTCTTCTTAATGGTGGCTGCAAGAGAAGTGATTTCAGGGGTCTCCCCGCTGTTGGAAAGCGCAACCAGAGCGTCGTCTCGCGTGACTATCCCGAGATCCCCGTGGAGTCCTTCCACAGGATGAACAAAAATGGCCGGAGTCCCGGTACGGGTTAACGTTGCAGCAATTTTCCTCGCCATCAGTCCCGACTTGCCTACTCCGGTAATTATGATTCTGCCACGGAGATAATAGAGATGATCCACGCATTCGTCGAACTTTTCGTTCAGACGCCCCATCACGGATTGGATTCCCTCTATTTCTATTTGAAGCACCTGTCTGGCTATTTCCAGGGCAGGCAAGTGCGCGTCACAAATAAGTGGAGATTGCATTGGCCACCATTTCAACCACCTGTTTTACTTCGACTTCGTCTTCTCCCTCAGCCATGACCCGGCAAAGGAGCTGCGTGCCCGAATACCGGACCAAAAGCCTGCCTCTATCTTTGAGCCGATTGTGGCATTCGTCCATAACTTCTTTTATTTGGGGCACCTCTGCCAGCTCTTTTCTGGTTCTTACTTCCACATTCGTGAGGACTTGCGGAAACAGCTTAACTAAGGAAACCACTTCAGACAGGGTTTTTCCAGTTTCTTTCATTATTCTTAATACTTGTAGGGCCGAAAGTATCCCGTCACCCGACGTAATCTGATCCAGAAAAATAAGATGGCCTGATTGTTCGCCGCCAAAATTGTACCCGTCTCGGCGCATTCGTTCTACTACGTGCCTGTCGCCTACAGGCGTTCGGACAAGCTGACCGCCCAGGTCTTTTATTGCGACCTCCAGCCCCATGTTGCTCATTACAGTGGCTACCAGGGTGTTCTTTCGGAGTTCGTTCCGACTCATCATATCCTGGGCGATCAGGCCCATTACTTGATCTCCGTTGACCACATTACCCTTTTCGTCAGCAAAGATAACCCTGTCGGCGTCACCATCCAATGCGATGCCGACATGAGCGCCCCTGATACGGACCTCCGTGCACATAAGTTCCGGAAATAATGAGCCGCAGTTGTGATTGATGTTTTGGCCGTCAGGGTTGATCCCCAGGGCCGTCACGTTAGCACCCAGCTCTTCGAAAACCAACGGAGCGGCTTTATACGCTGCGCCGTTTGCGCAGTCCAGCACTACGTTTATGCCGTCGAGGGTGAGACTCCTGGGAAACGTATTCTTCACGAACACCACATACCTGCCAAGGGCGTCGTCTATTCTGAATGCTTTACCAATTTTTTCGGCAGTGGGCCGGATCTCATCTATATTGTTTGAGAAAATCAGTCTTTCTATTTCGGATTCCAGTTCATCCGACAGTTTGAAACCGTCTCTGGAAAAGAATTTGATTCCGTTATCCTGAAAAGGATTGTGAGATGCAGAGATAACAGCGCCCGCATCGCATCTCATGTTAGTTGTAAGAAAAGCTATCCCAGGGGTGGGAATCGGTCCGACCATGAGCACGTCCGCCCCCATTGAACAAATTCCCGCTGCGAGAGCGGTTTCCAGCATGTAACAAGAGAGCCGGGTGTCCTTCCCCAACAGTATTTTGTGCCTTCTGCCCGGTTGAATAAGGGTCAGGTGAGCGATAGCCCGCCCGAGTTTTAGGGCGGTTTCCGCAGTCATGGGTTCCAGGTTCGCAATGCCTCGCACTCCGTCTGTGCCGAAAAGCTTGTTGGCCATCTTATTCCAATCTATACCTTTTGGGCTCGCGGGCTGATTCAATGCCCAGGAACAACACTTCATTCCGTGTCGCCAAACTGGCGTCAATTGAATCCGGGAGCGAAATCGGGTCGAGCAACTGCACAGTGCGCCATCCCTTTGGAGCCGAGCAAGCAGGCTTTGGATCTTGGGAGGCGTTTGTAACGTAATCTTTGAAGCTAACATGCTTTTTTCCGGTTAACAAGTTTTTTTTCGTGGCGCTCCGCTCCTCTCTTCTAGAGCCGCTCCCGCGCAGGTCGGGCCTCTGTTGACAGTCAGTACATGCTCGCTTAGAATCTCTATGGAACTACTGAAAGAGCCCTATTGCTCGCGAAGTCCGAAGTAAGTGGCGAAAAGAAACCGGAATGGAAACAATATGAGCGCTAATCCTGACAGAATCACGATCAAGGGAGTCGAAATCCACCTCGTGGATCCTCCTCTATTGGACGTAGAATGGGTCGGAATGAAAGAGCCTCTGACTCAACTGATCGCAGCCTGGTCCGATGACGGGACCGATCCGCCCATGCAGCCCAGGATCCTGGGCAAACCTGGAGTTGGAAAAACCTCCCTTGCCATTACGGCTGCCAAGACGATGAAGCAGGATCTGTACATCACGCAATGCACGGTGGACACCAAGCCGGAAGACCTCATAATTTCGCCAGTCATAGCTGATAATGGAAAAATCAGATACGTGGCATCGCCGCTTGTTTCAGCGATGATACAAGGCGGAATCTGCCTACTGGATGAAGGAAATAGAATGAGCGAGAAGAGTTGGGCATCCATTGCACCTCTTCTTGACATGCGCAGGAGTGTCTATTCAATCGTTGCTGGTGTGGAAATCAAAGCAAAGCCGGAATTCAGAGTCTGCGTCACCATGAATGAGGACGCCTCAACGTTTGAGGTACCGGAATACATTCACTCCAGACTGCAGCCTGCCATCCACATGGATTTTCCCACTAGAGAAGAAGAATTCCGCATTCTGAGAGGGAAGCTGGATGGCCCTTCCGATGAACTTATTCGTGAGGTTGTTAATATACTTCAACATTCCCATTCACGAGACGAAGATCTGAGTGTTCGGGACGGACTAAATATAGCCCGTTATGCTTACAGGCTCATTAAATTCAGGCCTGATTTCGACGAGCGCAAGGCACTGGATCAATCGTTGCTTCAAATTACCGGAGAGAATGTTGCCTCACTTAATGGGCCAAAACTGGTCTGACGTAATCAGATTCGAGAACATCACCCTCATCGGGGTATTGCATCATCGAATCGAGTTTTCCGTTCTGGTGAGCACATTCATCAGGAACGAGAAACCCGATTGCATTTGTGTCGAATTGCCCCATGCCCTTCGTCATGAGATCGTGTCAGGCGTGAGACGATTTCCCTATCATTCAGTCATCTTGTACGAGACTGCGGCCAAGGAGAACGCTGTCTTGATGCTGGAAGGTTCCGATGGCGTGCAAGAGGCCGTGCGCTCCGGTCTTGAGTTCGATATTCCAATTCGGTACGTCGATCCACTTACCCTCAGGTATCCGTTATTCATGGACCGCGGCCCTGACGCCTATCTCATCGACCTGCTGGGCCAGAAGACCTTTATGGAAGCATTCTTGTCTCAAGCACCAAGGCCTCCCCTGGAAGATGACGAAAATCATCGCCGAGAAACCTACATGGCCGCGCGCATTCAGGAGGCCTCCAAGGATTTCGAGAAAGTGCTTTTTGTTGGCGGGTTTTCGCACATCCGGGGAATGCTTGAACTCCTCGGTTCTCCTCAGGCATTGCCGCTGATGAAGACCGGCGTGTCGGCAGCGGCGTTGGCGCCGATCCACCCGGATTCATTGAAAAAAGGGTTCACCGAGATACCTAAGATAACTGAAGCTTTTGAAAACTGGCGGAAGAACCCTGAACAGCCCTCTCCGGAAAACCGTCATGAGCTGGTCATACAACTGATGAGGGCTGCGGCAGAATACTTCAGCGCACATACTCATCAGGAGGTGCCCGAATATGTGCGGCTCACGTGGGTGAGATTCCTGAGAAAATGGCTCAAATTCAAGGGTGAGCTACTGCCGGACTTGTATCATTTGGTTTCTGCCGCACGTTCGGCAATGGATGAGGATTTCGCTTACCATGTCCACGAGTATCTCGCGGACTACGCGTGGTCCAATGATCCAATGGATCCTTCAGCCGTGCTGCTGGACGAAGACAATCTGCTTTTCCACGGCCACAAGATAATCCTCCACAAGAAGTTGAGGACACTTTTCCCTTCGTCACGAAAGTACCGAATGAAGGCTGTCAGCTCGGCAAAATGGAAGGAGCACCTCAAGCGGAACTGGGAGTCCGCGGACGCCAATGAAGTTGATATTTGCTCCTATCCGCCTGAAGACATCGAAGTGGAGCGATGGGGTTCCGCGCTCATGAAGCACGCGAACCACCTTCTTCAAACGGCCCAGACTAATTCGGAACCGTTTGTCGCTGACTTTGGACATGGCCCGGACATACGCGAAACCCTCCGGAAATATTACGAGAAACGCATTTATGTCAGAACTGGCGATGAGGGCGGCCTGGAATTCGGTTCGGTGGTGGTGATTTTCGACCAGGATGATCGATCCGTCAATTATCCGTTCCAGATGACTTGGCTAGGGGAGCATTCCCAGGAGTCGGACATGGCCTTTTATTCTACCTTGCCGGGCGCGGACGTGGTTGGGCCAGGGATAAGCCGGATGGAGCACGGCGGTTTCATGATGTCGTATCCGCCACTGAGAATGTACGATATCTGGCGGGACCAGACATTCGATTTTGTGTCTACGCGCCACGAAAGGCTGCTTGTTGCCGGGATCGCCTATTCCGAGAAGCCTGGAGTAGTCTATGTGGACAAGACGCCACCACCGACCAAGTGGAAGAAACTCGCCAAGAGCATGGGCAAGAAGATCATATATATTCCCTTGGGTTCTCTGAATCCTCTACACGTGAAGCGGATGCGAACGTTCCACATGCTCAAAAACAAGGGGTTGCGCAACACGGCCCACCAGTTCATGAAGACGGACTAGGTCGGCGGACGACCTCAACTTCAGTCCCTTCAATAACACTAATATTTATAGGCACTTTGTTTCCTCTCGTTCCCATAACACTATTTTTTAGCGCTAAAATTCGTTGACAGACTCATAACAAACTGATTACTATATCTGAATGTTCGAGCCGAGGTAGCTCAGCCGGTAGAGCAGAGGACTGAAAATCCTTGTGTCGATGGTTCGATTCCGTCCCTCGGCACCACGAATCGAAAAGAACCCCGCCTGGTTGATATGACAGCTAGGCGGGGTTTCTTTTTCAGGATGACGAGTGCGGGACTCCTCACGCTTTAGCTGCACTTGATAACGCTCCGAGCAATCTGCACTCAAATCGGCACATGCATAACTAGGCCATCGAACAGGAAATTGTGCTCTCCGACCAGACCCGCCGTCAGGCGAAGTTTCCAGATTGCCTTCCATCAGAGAAAAGGATACTTTCGTGTATAGGGCCATGCTCCGTGAGCCCGAACATGTCAGAGGAAAGGATGGATCCCATGAGCCGGGAGCGTCCAGGAATTCCGAAAAGCCTGATAGAGGATTTCTGCAAGAGGCACTATATCCGGAAGCTGTCCGTATTTGGGTCCTATTTACGTGAGGATTTTGGACCCGAGAGTGACATAGACTTCCTGGTCGAGTTTGAGGAAGGGCACACTCCGGGTTTTTTCGAGCTTGCTGATATGGAGGAGGAACTATCGGACCTTCTTGACGGCTGCAAGGTGGATATTCGAACCCCTCATGAGCTGAGCCGGTATTTCAGGGATGAAGTAATGGCTGGAGCAGAGGTACAGTATGCGAAAGGATGACCAGATTCGGCTGAGACATATGCTGGACTCGGCTCGCGAAGCCGTTCACTTTGCCAAGGGAAAAACAAGAGGCGACCTCGACGGGGATCGATTGCTGGCTTTGGGATTGATGAAATGTGTCGAAATTATAGGGGAAGCCGCCGCAAACATCTCGAACGAGTGCCGAGAAACTCTTCCCGCCATTCCCTGGAAATCGATACTTGGCATGCGTAACCGTCTAGTTCATACGTACTTCGAGATAGACTTGGATGTAGTCTGGTACACAACAACGGTCTCGCTCCCCCCGTTGGTCCAAATCCGCGAGGGCATTTTAGCGCAGAAGTCACCTGATTAGCTTCAGACTCACAGTCCTGAAAAGTTGTGCTTCGGGTGCATTGGTGCAACCGTCTTCGACGTAACGTGCTGAAATAATTACTCGCATGCCATCAGAGGATTGAAAACCCTTGTGTCGATGGTTCGATTCCGTCCCTCGGCACCACGAATCGAAAAGAATCCCGACTGATTAGCCAATCACTGACAAGTGGGTTTTCTTTTGGGAATAACCAATGTGTTACGGGGTACGTGGTCCGCTGTTCGGTCACGCTTGCCCTTCGGAGCGTTGGTTCGCATACCCAGAAGCCCCCAGAGATTGGTAGCCGGAAACAACACGAAATTTGGACACTTATGAACAAAGCTGTACAGGTACACGCCCGGCGAGACTTCGGTGTACCTGCCCTTCATCGCCCCATAGTATTTCCGGAGCTCGATCTTCCCGTTGATCGCATCTCCGTGAATCACGGAGTTGACTGTTCCCCATACTCCAAAGTTGAGAACCGTCACAGCGAACAGTATGCGTGTAACTTTACCCATCACAGTCAGTCATTACGCCGGCTTTGCGTCAAAGCGGGATGTTTCCCAGCAAAGAAGATAGACCTGACCTCGCGCGTGCTGCCCTATAAGCCGGACAGGAAATCGTACATCGAATCGAAATCGGGTTCCACTGCACTTAGGGAACCGCTAATGCAAGGCCGCGGGTTATCTTCACAGTAAAGATCGAAGCGATGGCCCTTTCCATCATCAGAGTGCTTCATGGTCACGCTGCTCCCATAATATACCGGCCCCTTCAAAGCCACATCGAGGCTCACCGGTTCGGACTCCTCGAACGCAGGCAGATGTCGGAGGCAGAGGGCCACGTTGAGCTGAGCGTGGGCGAAATCCCGCCGAAATCCCATGCGTCGGGCATAATGGGGAAAATAGTGTATCCCGTTGTAGTCGCCCGCCATGAGACCGAAGCAAAAGCCGCCTCTACTCGGCATTTTCCATGTCTTCTCCACGCTGTTATCCGGCAAAACAGGAAGCTCGGAGAGCGGCGATGGCTGATCCGGCGGACCGAAACTGCCAGGGAAGAAATAGGTGTGAATACTTTCCCACGCAGCATCGCCTGCTGCCTCCAGGACGGTGTGAACATCCATTTCCAACCCCTTAGCGGAGATCCTCTGACCGACGATTGTGCATCCGATGTCCATAGTTTCCTTCACGTCGACCGGTCGATGCTGAATGACGTGGTTCCAGATCTGCATCATGCGAACATAGAGCAACGGGAATTGGCTGTGACAAACAATGCTCACGTGCAGAGGGAACGTGAACACGAGCGGGAAGACCAAGGGCATGGTATCAGATGGAGCCAGACGGCACGCGTCCTTGAACCGTTTCAGATGCCCTCTGTCTATCTTGAAGCCACGCCATTCGGATTGTATCATTGGCAACGTCTGCTACGGGGCCAGGCCGCTCCGGCGCTCGAGCACTCCCCGCACATATAAGGGGAGCAGCCGCGGACGATTCGTATACTCAAGACGCACAGCATGCATGGTTTCCTCCTCTTCAGGAACAACGATTCTTGGTTGCCGTTGCCAGACGGCAAAGTTATTTCTTGTCCGGTTCAGCTTCCAGGCAGTTCCAGGCGGCTGAAGCCAGCTCTTGCATCGCATGGTGGAGCGGCGTGCACGTTTGACCGACTAGGTACAGTCGGGTATACTCCATGAGCGGCCCCAAAAGTATCGCGACGTACATGTCTGGGGGCAATCGGCGGACCGTTCCTGCCATTACATGCAGACCAA
>JACRDE010000041.1 GCA_016212935.1 Desulfomonile tiedjei
CTCCTGGGAGAAGACTTGCTACAGCGATCTGAAATTCGCGGGGCGTCAGCACCAATTCTCCAAAAAAAGATTGATATACAGCCTGCACGGGAGGCGTTTCAAAATGTAAGCGGCACAGGGATGACCCATGATTTTGGAACCCTGCCTGTTCTCATCTCATGGTCTAAAATTGGTCTCAAAGAGGATAAACGATTGGGCGCGGATTTCGAATGGGCAATATTCACCAAAATCAATGCTGACGAGGCACTTCAACCAATAAGTACATTAAAGGACAGAATTATTTTAATTGGCTCAGTAATAGGAATATTAGCCGTTTTCATAGGATTTGTTATTTCGAGAAATTTGGCGAAACCGGTTTCAACCCTAGCAGATGTTGCAAAAGATATCAACCGGGGCGATCTTACGATAGAGGTCCCGCGACTCGGCGGGGGAATAGAAATCGGAGAACTTGGATCTGCTTTTGAAGAAATGATTCAGAGCATGAGAAATCAGACCACCAGAATTGTTGAAGGAATATCAATTCTGAGGAATGTCGCTTCTGAAATTTCCTTAGCAGTATCACAGGTCGTCTCCAGTACTGCGGAAACATCGACTGCAGTAACACAGACTACGACGACCGTAGAGGAAGTCAGACAAGCAGCCAAAATGGCGAGCGAAAAAGGCAAAAACGTAGCAGATAATGCGCAAAAAGCAGCAGATGTTTCAGCCACCGGAATCAAAGCGACAGAAGACACGAGATTCAGAATAAAAGCAATCAAAGAACAAATGGAGACCGTACGAGATACCGTAATAAAATTGACTGAAAAGACTCAGGGCATAGAAAATATTACTGAAACAGTACAGGACTTGGCTGATCAATCAAATCTCTTGGCAGTCAACGCTTCGATCGAGGCTGCTCGTGCCGGAGAACATGGCAAAGGTTTCGGTGTTGTCTCCCATGAGATCAAGAGTCTGGCTGATCAATCAAAAATAGCGACTCAACAAATTAGAACCATGCTGAATGATACGAGACAGTGTGTGAGTTCGGTAGCAATGGCTACAGAACAAGGAAAAAAAGAAGTCGAATCAGGGGTTGAACAAGCTAATGTAGCAGGTTCTGCCATTCAGAATCTGGCGAAGAGCGTTGCAGAGTTTGCATATACAGCGACCATTATCGAGGCAACTGGTCAGCAACAATCTGCAGGTGTAGATCAAGTTTCAGACGCCATGGTCAGTATTAATACGGCAATGCGCCACATTGCCGATCAGGCGTCAGAACTGGAAAGCAATGTAAAAAAACTTACTGATTTAGGAGCAGAGCTTCACGAAATGACCGCGGGATACAAAGTGTGATGGGTGCCGATGCTTTCGGTCAGAAACTATGCGGCACGCGGTAGCCACGGATTCACATCCTTTCCGCCGCCTCGTCGACTACCGCAATCGCCTCAATCTCAATGAGCGCTTCGGGGGTGTACAGGGACGTAACCTCGACAATTGTGTCTGCGGGATACGGAGGCGTGAAGTACCGACCTCGAAGTTCGACGATTTTCGAAAAGTTGGCCATGTCCCGCAGAAAGATCGTAACCTTGATAACGTTCGCGAGACTGGAGCCGCCTGCACGGAGCACTCGTTCGAGGTTCGTGAAGACCTGCTCGGCCTGAGCGTCGAAGTTGCCAACGCCTACGATCTCTCCGTTCTCGTCGATGGCGGCCTGTCCCGAGATAAACAGAAGCTCTCCGGCGCGATAGCCTTGTGCGAGGCGGAACGGCTCGTACGGATCCGGGTCAATCGTGATCTTTTGTATCTTCATGCCTGTTCCTCCCCAATCAGACGCATTTTTCACACCAATTTTTTTGAACTCCTCGGGAGTAAGGCCTGCGTCATGGACAATACCACCCATTGTATACGCGTTCACCGGATCGTGTCGTGGAATTGTTTTCTCGTTCCCAGGCTCCAGCCTGGGAATGCGTGTCGTCCAGGCTCTGCCTGGACATTTGCCAACAAGCTTCAAGAGACTACCTCGATAGGAATCAAGCCTCCCTGCCCGGAATAGTCACGAGCGCTTGAATACCGCCAGTACTCGGGTTGATCCACGTATCCGCGTCTTACCGGATTGAAATGAATACACTCGATCTTCTGTCTGAGGACTTCCCCGCCTGCGATAGCCTCTGGATGAGAGCCTTCCTGCCACACCTGATACGTCTGGTCAGTTTTGTGGCGCTTCTTCGAGACACGCATCTCCCCCAAATAGAATGATGGTCCGCCAAGTCTCAACAGATCAACAATCTTCTTGGCGGTGAACGATTTGAAATTTCTCAGCTCGTCAGAAAACGAATCTGCTGTCGCTATGAAGTGAATGTGATTCTCCATAACCACATAAGCATGGAGAGCAATACGATCCTGCTGGTGAAGGTACTGAAATGAATTCAGCACAATTTCGGCCAATTCCGGCTTGGTAAATAGAGGCAGCCAGTTGACGACCGTGCAAGTGGCAAAGTAAGTGTCGTGTCCTGCTACGGTCTTGTATCGGCTTCGGCCCATATGGAGCGCCTCGTATTTGGCGAGGCGGAGCCTCGCGGTTCGCATTCCCAGTCTGGAGCCTGGGAACGAGAAAAAACGAGAAAAAGGCTACCCTGCAATTTCTATCTCACGGACTTCCGCATCAGGGAACAAATCGTTTCTAGCGGCCAGGTATTCCAAAATGGCATCCTTGATATTTTCGATGGCCTCCTCCTCGGTAACTCCCTGTGACCAGCACCCTGGAAGACCCGGCACAGACACACTGTAACCTTCCTCCGAAGGTTGAAGTATTATTTTGTATTTCATGTTCTAACCCTCTTTTTCTCGTTCCCGGCCTGGAACCTGGAAACGAGGAAGCTACCGCTCTATTTCTTTGTTGGGGTCTTCGCAGGGCTAAAGATGTGTATGGCCCTGTTTTCCACCTGTTCCGCGGCTTCTTCCAAGGTTTCGGGCAGAGTCGGGTGAGGATGTATCGTTAGGGTCAGATCATCCACGTGCGATGCCGAAGCCACTGCCAGGGACCCCTCGGAGATCAGATCCGATGCATGCGGACCCACGATATGCACGCCCAGCACGGTTCCGGACTGAGCGTCTGACACCACTTTCACGAAACCGGGGCCTTCTTCGGCCATGGTCAGCGTTCGGCCCATAGCCTTGAACGGAAAAACACCCGCTTTCACTTCGATATTTTGCTCTTTCGCCTCGTTTTCCGACAAGCCGACTGTGGCTATTTCCGGATCGCTAAAGATCACGCCCGGGACTTCCACGCCCTCGAAGGCCGCGGGTTCGCCCGCGATGACTTCCGCAGCAATTTTCCCCTGGTACTGAGCCTTGTGGGCCAGCATCATGCCCGGAACCATGTCGCCGATGGCGTAAATGCCCGGCACTGACGTCTGCATGGTCGCGCTCACCTGTACGAAGCCCCGCGAATCCAATTTGACGCCGGCTTTGTCTAGCCCTATGTCGCTTGTGTTCGGCCGCCTGCCGATGGCCACAAGAACCTTGTCCGCGGTAATGGATTTGTCCCCATCACCCGTGGAATAGTGCAATTCTCCCCGGGATCCCTCGCGCTTGAGGCCTTTCACTTTCGCGCCAAGGGTCAATTCGATGCTGAAGCGCCTCAA
>JACRDE010000400.1 GCA_016212935.1 Desulfomonile tiedjei
GACACCATCAGCGCAGGAAATCTCGTAGCCTTGACTATCGAAGCTTCACGACAGGGAAAGACGGATTATCGGATCGACTATGGCCAGGTGGATCAGATTGCGTCGCTCCTCGAGGACATAGCCTATCAAAGGGGCATTGGCAAGGTTTTGGCCCGTGGAATAAAGTACGCTGCCTCAGAGCTGAATATGTCCGACCAGGCCATCCATGTCAAAGGCCTCGAACCTGCCGGATACGATCCACGCGTGCTCAAGGGCATGGGACTCGCCTATGGCACCAGTGATCGCGGGGCATGTCACTTGCGGACCACCTTCTACAAGCCGGAGCTCTCCAAGATGATCGACCCAGATCAAATCGAGGGAAAGGCTGAGATGCTGGTCGAGTGGGAAGATCGATTGACGATTTTTGACGCACTGGTGTTGTGTAGGTTCTACCGAGATTTGTACCAATGGGAAGACCTGTCCGTTATGATCAAAGGTATTACCGGCCTGGAATTGGACAAAGACTCCATGAGAGCTATTGCTCGCAGCATCGCCGACGACACCAGGCGATTCAACTTGAGAGAAGGCCTTGATCCGGCCGAAGATCGCCTGCCGAAGCGCTTCTACAAAGAACCTCTCCCGGAAACCGGGAAGATAATCTCCGAAGAGGATATGGAGCGCCTCCTGGCAGACTACTATCGAGCCCGGGGCTGGGATGAGCAAGGTCGGCCGCCTGACCAAGAGCTCTAATCCAAGAGATCGGTATGGTTAGGAGGTCGGCAAGAGAAGCCGATCAATATAGATCACATACGGGGAATTATTTGAGAGATCAGTGAGAGAGCCTTCACGAGGCTTTCAACGAGGAAAAGACTCAAGAAACGTAAGAGCATCGCCCAGTCAGTTTCCGGTCCGATGTTGCCATCCTGATCACGGCTCTACCGAGATGGAGGGCGTGAGCCTGCATGGTGTCTTGCTGGCCTTGTGGCACATGCCGTCTGAGATCGGCGGTTGTGGAGAGATCAGCAGGAATTTCTGTCGGTAGTGTAGCCGTGAAGCCCGAAACCTTGCCCCGCTAATGCTCTCCGCTTGTAAAAATGTCCAGAGTCGTTTTCGATGCATGCATCAGCGAGCCTCCAGCACACCGAATTGGCTATATCCACAGAGCATTTATCTCTTGATCCCAAGAAATAAATTGCATATCTTGCAATTGAGACGCAAAAGCATCAAGGGGCAACGTCTAATGAATTCCTTGCACCCACTGAGGATGACCCAACAGCGCCGGGTGATCCTTGACGAACTCAGAAATCTCACATCCCACCCCACAGCAGATGAGCTGCATCTACTGGTTCGCAAACGCCTTCCGAAGATCAGCATTTCAACTTTGTATCGGAACCTGGAGATCTTGAGTGCGTCAGGCTTGGTCAGGAAAATGGACGTTGCCGGTCAGCGAAAGCGGTTCGACGCAACAACCTCAAAGCATTACCATATACGGTGCGATAAGTGCGGAAGAGTCGACGATGTTCACATGGATCTCATCCCGACGATCGAGGAAATTGCAAGGAGCGCCTGCAGGTACGAATCCGTATCCCACAGAGTGGAGTTCACTGGCATTTGCCCTCACTGCGCTGAAGACGAGCCATTCGAGAGAAGGGATGAATTATGAAAGAGCGAGCAACTGAAAGTGAGGGATCAGGTACCCTTCGAAGGTACTTCTGGGGTTCGGTGTTCCTGTGGACATTGGCGATTGCTGGTTTGCTCATGTGGGGGATTCACCAGGACCGCGGAGAGACGAGAATGCTGGCGTTTCACGTGGCAGATGCGCACTTCGAGAAGGAAAGGGCGTTTCGCCTTTGGGCCGCGTCTCACGGGGGTATTTATGTGCTTGCCGATGAGAGGACTCCCCCTAATCCCCTCCTTGAGCATATACCGGACCGTGACATAAGTACTCCGTCTGGCAGACTACTCACTCTGGTTCCAGGCTTCCACATGGTACGTCAGCTTCGGGAAGAGTTTCCCCACCATTATGGGGTTAAGGGGGCGACGATTAGTCTCAGGCCACTTCGTGCAGAAAACTCTCCGGATGAATGGCAGAAGAGGGCTTTGAATGCATTTGGCGGGGGGGAAAGAGAGGTTAAAGAATTCACCGACATCTCAAAGGAGCCTTACCTCCGCCTGATAAGGCCTCACCCTGCTGAAAAGGATTGCCTTAAATGTCATGCGGATAGCGGTTTCAAAGAGGGAGAAATCCTGGGGGGAATAGAAGTCTCGTTACCCCTGAAACCTTTCTTGCTCCATGAACATCAAAGGATAACGGCACTGCTAATGTCACACGGTGCGATCTTTGTCCTTGGTTTCGCGGGACTCTTCATCGGCAGGCGAAAACTTGAACGCTGGCAGGTCGGGCGGAATGCAGCCGAGAAGTCCCTGAGGGAGAGCGAAGAACGATATCGTGAACTCGTGGAAATCTCGAACGACATTGTGTACCGGACCGATGCCGCAGGAGTCTTCACGTTCGTTAATCGAGTTGCGTCAAGAATCACGGGCTATTCGGAGGAGGAATTTATTGGGCTCCAATATAAGGACCTGATTCCTCCCGAACACAGGGAAAAGGTCGTAGAATATTACAGGGAGCAACTCATTAAGAAAATTGCCTCTACATACTGTGAATTCCCCTTTACGACCAAGAGCGGAGACACGATATGGGTTGGTCAGAATGTCCAATTGGTTGCGAAGGATGGCGAAATTGTCGGGTTCCAGGCAATTGCAAGGGACATCACAGAGCGTAAGAAAGCTGAGATTGCTCTTCAGGAGGGCGAGGAACGCTTTCGCACTTTGGTTGAGGAAAGCTTTGACGGCATCTTTGTTCAAGAGGGCACCAAGATATTATTTGCCAATCCACGTCTTTACGAGATGCTCGGCTACGAAAAGGGCGAACTTGAAGGAAAAGAGCATTGGCTCGTTTATGATCCTGCATATCAAGACCTGACCAGAAAAAGAGCCCAAGCCAGGATGCGAGGTGAAGACGTCCCTCCGCGGTATGAGGTGATACTGCAACGGAAAGACGGATCGTCATTTGATGGGGAGATTACCGCACGAAAGGTAACACTCAAGGGAGAGGTTGGCATACAGGTCTGGGTAAGGGACATCAGCGAGCGGAAACGTGCGGAGGCCTCTCTCAGTGAGAGTGAAGAACGGTACCGCTCCCTATATGGCATGATGCGCCTGATGTGCGACAATGTGCCAGACCTAATTTGGGCAAAAGATCTGGATGAGAAATTCGTTTTTGCCAACCGGGCAATATGTGAAAGGCTTCTCGGCGCAGCGTCAAGTGACGAACCCCTGGGAAGAACCGATATTTTCTTCGCGGAGCGCGAGAGAGAGGCACATTCGGACAACCCGAATTGGCACACGTTTGGTGAGGTTTGCTCTGATTCGGACGCTGTGGTGATGGGTACCGAGAAGCCTCAACGGTTTGACGAGTACGGCAACGTAAAGGGGGAGTTCCTCTACCTTGACGTGTATAAGGCCCCCTTGCGCAATGAACAGGGACAGATGATCGGGACGGTGGGGTGTGGTCGCGATGTCACGAAAGAAAGAAGGATGGAGGCGTCCCTGCGAGATAGTGAAGCACGTTATCGGGAGCTTTTCGAGCATGCCTCGGATCTCATTTATACGCATGATCTGGAGGGGAATTACACGTCGGTAAACGATGCGGGCAGGAAACTGCTTGGCTATTCGGATCAGGAGTGCAAAACGCTCAATTTCAGGGATATTGTTGACCCTGACTATGTTTTCCTAACTGAAGAGAATTTGCGCAATAAAGTCTTACACGGGGCTGAAAGCACAGGACCGTACGAAATCGCTGTACGCTCCAAAGACGGCACCCGGCTGTGGCTGGAAGTCACGAGCCGAAGCATCAAGGAAGAGGAAAAGCCAATAGGAGTTCATGGCATAGCTCGCGACATCACTCGCAGGAAAGCGCTGGAGGTCGCGGTGCATGAAGCCCAAATGAAGTACCAATCCGTGGTAGACTCATTCGACGGGCTGATTTACATCTGTTCTCCGAATTTCGAGATCGAGTTCGCGAACCGGCGTCTCATCGACCGGATCGGATACGATCCTGTGGGAAAGAAATGCTTTGCAGCCCTTCACAATCGAAAGGAAATCTGTCCCTGGTGCGTGAATGACCAAGTTCTCCTTGGAGAAACGGTTCGAAGTGAATTCCACTCTAATACAGATAATCGTGTTTACGACGTTATTCTATCCCCCATCAAACACCAGACCGGCTCGGTGTCCTCTATGGCGTTGATCCAGGACACAACGGAACAGAAGAGAGCTGAAGAGGAAAAGGAGAATCTAAGGGAGCAGCTCTACCAGGCCCAGAAGATGGAAGCAATCGGAACCTTGGCGGGAGGCATCGCCCATGATTTCAACAACCTGCTGGATGGAATCCTGGGATACGCCAGCTATATTAAGGACTCCATGTC
>JACRDE010000401.1 GCA_016212935.1 Desulfomonile tiedjei
AATAAAGGTGGCTCTGGGATATCGCAACTATGGAGTCAAACTTATGGACCTAATCCAAGAAGGCAACATAGGCCTTATGAAAGCGGTGGAAAGATTCGATCCGGATAAGGGGTACAGGCTGATCTCATACGCAATCTGGTGGATAAAGGCATACATTCAGAATTATATAATAAAATCATGGTCTCTCGTCAAAATCGGTACGACACAGGCCCAAAGGAAGTTGTTCTACCGCGTGGCAGATCTACCCGAAGCCAAGGATTTTGATAACCACCTGGAGAACGTTTCCAAACTAGCTGACAAAATAAACGTCACCGAGGACGAGGTGATCGACATGGCAGCGCGTCTCAAGGCTCACGACCTGTCGCTGGATGATCTTATTGGTGATCGCTCCCGTGACTCGTTCGCTGATACCCTGAGAGACGACGCTCCGGATCAGGAAGCGGTGTTGTCTGAACTTGAGGAACGCCAGGACCTCAAAGTCTGGGCGTACACCGCGCTTCAAACATTGAACCCACGAGAAAAATACATAGTGGAAAAGCGTGTTCTGGCTGAAGACCCTCTTACTCTCAAGGAACTCGGTAGGCACTTCGGCATTACGAGAGAGAGAGCTCGACAGATTGAAAGGTCAGCGCTGGAGAAGCTTAGAGGCAATTATCTGCGGTCTCAACTTGCCGCCTGAGCTTCCAGAATTTCCTTGCAGCGAGGCAGGGGAAGATTTTTCCCCTGCCTTTGTTGAAATATACGCCCTTATAGCAGTTGCCAAAAATAATGTCCGTTTCCTCGTCATTCCTGCGAAGGCAGGAATCGTGCGTATGGACCCCGGATCAAGTCCGGGGTGACGGAACTAATCTTGTAAATGGGACAAAAATTTGGCACACGCTATAACATACCTCACTCCGCTGTTCTTTCAGATGATGGAGGCACGTCACTAATCTTGGTTGTCACTGCTAGCCTCGTTGCCCCGCGTAAGTGAATGATCACTCACCCCGGTCTTTTCCTGTTTACATATAACGTAATCTATGCTTCTACGTCCAATGTAACAGAACGGGAAGCCCATGAACGATGCGGATCTGATACGAGAGTTCCGAAACGGCAATATAGACGTGTTTTCTGAGCTCGTGGCCAAATATTCGAGGCCGCTGACTATTATGATCTTGAGAATCGTCCGAGACCAAGAAGAAGCCAAAGATATTTCCCAGACCGTCTTCCTGAAGGCTTACGAAGGGCTTCCGAGATTCATGCTGGCTTCCTCTTTCAAGACATGGTTGTATAGCATTGCGTTGAATGCGGTCAAAGACCATTTGCGCAAAAACCGAAAAGCTAGAATGGTGGAGGCTGATCCGGATCAGCTGGAGGATTCTTCTGAATCGCCCGCCGACCGACTGGACGCGGCCCGCATGAGCAAGAACTTACGGGAAGCCATGGAAATGCTCCCGGAAAAGCAAAGGCTCACGTTCCAGTTGAGGATTTATGAAAACCTGGATTATAAGGAAATTGCAAGAATCCTCGGTGGAACCGCAGGGGGAGCCCGGGGTAATTTCTTCCAGGCCGTGAAAACGCTGAGAGAACGGCTCATTGGTTGGAACGGTGATGAACGCACCGGTCTATGACAGTGAGTCGCTCAACCCGGCGCGTTTTGCGTCCTCGTGGTGAAGTCCATGAATCCAATAATATGCAGAGAAGCAGAGGAACTGATAGTTGAGGATCTTGACGAAGGCTTGGACCCGGGTGGAAAAAACCGCCTGGAGAACCACCTTCAAACCTGCTCAAAGTGCGTTCGCATGCGGGAAGACATGCGGATGATGGTTGCCGCCGCGTCGTCCGATATGCCGCAGGACCCTAACGAGGATTTTTGGAAATCCTTCGACAGAGGCCTTGAAGCTCGAATTCGAGAAAGGGAACCGGCAAAGCGGAATCGTCGTCTCTGGCAAGTCGCTCTGCCTGCTCTTGCTGCTGCGGGAATAATCATAGCCGTTTTTGGCCTGACGATTGACAGGCATCATCCCGGTGTAGGCAAAATGTCCGCCACATCCGATATAGTTATAGACGATGTGCATCAGATTTTCGGGCCTTCACGTGACGAGCTTGGCCCGTCGATGAACAGCGGAATAACAATGGTACTGAACGGAGTGACGGACGAAGCCGTTGTGAGGTGGTTCGAGGTTGAAGACGAATCGAGTCAATCGTTTCTCTAATTGGAATTGTAGCCGAGACCTGACTGGTCTCTGGAACGGCTACGAAAAGGAGTTCCACATGCGAAGGGTAGTGGTGTTTCTGGTGCTTCTCGCGTCGCTGCTTAGCACCTCCATGCAATACGCGCGAGCTGAACAGCCGGATCAGAATAAGATTCAAGATCGGATAGAATTCCTGACCATGTGGAAAATGATGGAAGCGCTGGACCTGGACAAGTCTACTGCCGAAAAAATCTTGGAAGTGAGGAAGAATTTTCTGTCCCAGAGGAAAACCCTGCTTGCTTCGCTTCAAGAAAATTTTCAAAATCTTCAGCAGACTCTGAAGGACACACCCAGAGGCAAGGAAAACGAAAAAGAATTGACTGGCCTGCTGACCCAAATCCGGGAAAAGAGAAAGAGACTCGAAACACTGGACGACGAACTGTATGAACATATCTCACAGGTTCTCTCTGTGCGACAGCAAGCTGAGCTGGTTCTCTTTCTGAGAGACTTCCGTAGGGAAATGAGAGCACTTATGCCTCCGCCTCCGCCTCCACCGCACCGCGGACCGGGCGGCCTTCCTCCGCCATTTGACCACGGAATGGAGTCAACCTTTGATCATGGAATGGAGCCTCCTTTTCCGAGAGGGGATTCGGTTGAAGGCCCTGGTGGGGGTGGCCCGCCCCGAAAGCCTCGAAAATAGGACCAGACCAATTGCGCAGAGCCTCAAAAGTAATGTCGGTCAGGCTGCGCGGAAGACTGATACCGATACGCTTTCAAATATTTAAAATCGGGGAGGCACTTCTTGTAAGAAGTTCCTCCCCGAACCCCACCTCAAGAACTTTTAGCACTCGCCGGAACCCCCATTTCCTCAAAGGAAATTTGGGGTTCCGGCAAATGATAGAAGTTTCTGGAAGGGGGTTTGGGGGGAAACTCTTTACTAAAGAGGGTCCCCCCAATCTTACTTCTTTGAATGCGCATTCCTATGAAAATCACCTGACGATTGGCTGCCAG